>JAJRSN010000187.1 GCA_024278715.1 Calditrichota bacterium | reverse complement strand
GTTTACAATATTAATCGAATCCTGCTTTGAGATTTGTGCGCCCCGCACAAAAAATACGGACAAAAGCAAAAGCAATAAAGAAAGGATTATTTTTTCAAAACGACACATTAAAATAAATTCCTAAATACGATTTGTCCGCCATGGGAACAACCGTCAAGCGTATGGCGTCATCGAATCGGTAAAGATAAGCCCCGGCATAAGCGTCGGCTACGGTTAAAAGATAAGCCAGACCAAAGTACCAGTTGTATCGGGACCGATCGTCACGATAGCGGGTCTCTTTAGTTCTCCGATAACGGATATCAGCCTGACGGCTTTTGTAGAAAAGGTAACCGTCCGCGAGCAAAAAGCCGACCGCCTTCAGATAAGACTCGATGTACACCTGTCCCCAACCGGGCAGCATAGCCGAACGCAAAGCCGCGCCCCATGGCGATTTGAGCGGTTTATCGGAAAGCAGCCCCCCCTGCCAGCCCTTTGGTTTTAAGCGAAAGGCAACGTCGGCTGCATCGACCACATTCACCAGATGTGTGAACAAGGCGGCGCTTAAATTCCGGCGAAAAGCGTAATAGCGTTTTTTGGCTTTTCCTTTTCGATAATGGTAATACTGAAAAAAAGCGTTGTAGTAAAAGTGCGCCGATACCGCGTAAAAAAGAGCCGCCTCGGGCAAGCGTTCCTGATTTAACTGTCCCCACCCGGGCAGAATAAGGGAGCGCGTCACGGTTTTATAGGGATTTAATGACCTTGCGGTATCAGGAGTTGCAGTCTGAGAAAACGCAAAATCGCTTTGTCCCCAAATAAGAAACAATAAAAACGCTGCTAAAGGCAAAAGGTTCTGTCTTTTATAATTCAATGGTCTATTCATTCATCAACAGATCAGTTCTAATCCACGGGGTATCAGCTCTACGGTTAATTTCTTTAGATCCAGCGCGAGCAGTTCGCCGTCCACATGAGCCGCAAATGGCTGCTTTGCTACTATTTCCAGATGATCTGTGCGCACAATTTCCACTCTGGGATCATCCTTGTGGGTTCCGCTGTAAACCTTAAGCAGATTTTTCAGAATGGAAGCCACGGGCATATTTTGGATTAAACACAAATCAAACAATCCGTCGTCTATCTCGGCATCCGGGGTCAGATAAAATCCCCCGCCTAATGAAACCCCATTACCCACGGTGATCATAAAAAAGTCGTCGGCGTGCAGCGAACCGTTATAATAAAGTTCGAGAGGCACCGGAGTGTAACTCATTAATGTGCGCAATACGGAATACAGATAAATGGCGTTGCCGCGCAATCGTTTTACCTTAAGGCTGGTGTTAACAACCCAGGCGTCAAATCCTATCCCCAGACCGTTATGATAGTATCTGTCGTTTGCTTTTCCCAGATCTATTTTTCGTTTTTTCCCTCGCATAAGAACTTCAAAAGCCTCGTCAAAATCAATCGGGATATTTACCGCTTTGACAAAATCATTTCCGCTGCCTACGGGAATCAATCCCAAAACAGCGTTGCTTCCCGCGATGCCGTTAACTATTTCGTTCATTGTGCCGTCGCCTCCCACGGCGACAATCGTCTTGAATTTGGCGGCGGCTTTTTCCGCCAGATTAACGGCGTCCCCGGGACTGCCGGTAAAAACGATTTGATAATCCAGGCTTGTGTTTTTAAGACGTTCTTTTAATCTTTCCCCGAATATTTTTCCTCTTCCCCTGCCCGAAACCGGGTTAACGATAAAATAATAGTCCACAACAACCTACTTTTTTTCTGCTACACAATCGACTTCAATTAAAACATCTTTTGGCAAGCGGCTTACCTCAACGGTGGAGCGGGCGGGCAGAGCTTTACCAAAATAGACGGCGTAAACTTCGTTGACCTGTCCGAAATCGGCAATATTTTTTAAATAGATTGTCGTCTTTACCACATGATCCAAGTCGGAACCGGCGGCAATTAGCACGGCTTTTAAATTATCGAACACGCGCTTTGCCTGAGCGACCACATCGCCTTCTATTAAATTATTGGTTTGCGGATCGATAGCGATCTGTCCCGAAGTAAAAATCAAACCATTGCTTTCGATTGCCTGCGAATAAGGTCCGATTGGAGCAGGCGCCCGATCGGTTTTAACTATCTTCATTTCTGCAGCCTCCGTCTTAAATTACAATGAGCACGGTAATTAAAAGTTGAAAATACCAAAGGCGGAATCTTAAGTCAAGTAAAGATATGTTCTTCCTGTTCAATATCCCGACCGCCCCACAATACAAAAATACCGCTGATAAAATGTTGAACAATCACGATGATTGTCTTGCGCGATGACAAAAAAACCTTTCCTTGCCGTGTCAAAGTACCATTATCAAAGATTACGTCTGGTAAATCCCGATTTATTTTAATCACTTAATTAGTTCGATCACTCAAAATCACATTGCATCTCTGCAAAATCTTCACGATAGTCCTGTATCGATTGTTTTAATTTTGTCTCTGTTTCGGAGATAGCGCCGTTTAAATAAAAAGAAAAACCGTTTTTTAGCAGCTTAGAAGTTATGGATAAAAAGAAGTTCATAGGAAAAGTCTTCGGTCATTTTCGTATTTTAGAGCCGCTCGGTCAGGGGGGAATGGGGCTTGTATTCAAAGCTCTGAACACCCATCTCGACATAATCGTGGCTCTTAAAATGATTGCGCCCGGTCTTTCGCTTAACCAAAAACTGCTTAACCGATTTAAAACCGAAGCCCGC
>JAJRSN010000186.1 GCA_024278715.1 Calditrichota bacterium | reverse complement strand
AGATGAATCGTCGGAAAAAAATCCCAACGATCGATGGTAAATTTTTGCGAGTCGTCCAGGGCAATGGCGCGGTAGGTGTATTCGCTTCGCAAACCGATTTGATAACCCAGCGCCGTCCATTTTGAAGAAAACGTTGTGTATAACGAATGAATATTGCGCCTGTTTTCGGAAACGTGACTGTACAGAGGCTGAAAAACATATTGACCGGTGCCGCGCTTATAGTCGTACAACTTATTGCTTTCTTCCGATTTACTCATGCGGCTTTGATAACCGGCTTCCAGTTTGGCGTTCTCATTAAAGGGATGGGTGTAATCGACTTTTAACCTCAGGCTTGAGGCGGGTTCGTCTTCGGTGGTAATCTGACTGTTTGTAATCGTGTTATTCCCGTCTTGTAATACATTGGTCGATTTCTCGTCGCCTGTTCTGCGATCAAAAATAATCTGGGCGGAAAAACGGCGGTTTTTTTGCGACCATTTGTGAAGATAGTCCATGCTGAAAGCATAATGGTCGCCGGAACGTTTCCAGATGTCTTCGCTGAGATATTGAAATCTGTTCGGATTTAAGGAAGACCATTCTTCATAAGAAAGGTCATAGTTTCTTTCCATGGAGCGCGTTCCGATTCTGCCGCCGAAAGTTAAAACATCCCAGTGCGATAGATTAATATCAACGCTGCCCCTTAAACCGTAAGGAGTCATCAGCCATCTGGAATCACCGTCGGAATCGGTGTAAAATGTATTGTTGCCGATAACGGTTTCCCGCTTTATCTTTTGATTGCCAGGGAAATTACGTCGATTGTAATTGGCGGATACATTGATTGTGAAACGTTTGTTGCGGTAACTCAATAAAAAATCGCCGCCGTAACGTCCGTAGGTGCCGATATTGGAATTAACCAGACCGCTGACGCCCTTAAGCTTGTTCTTTTTTAGAATGATGTTAATAATGCCAGCGACCCCGTCGGGATCGTATTTAGCCGAAGGATTGGTAATGATCTCGATATCTTCGATGGTGCTTGCCGGAATTTGCTGCAAAACCTCGTTGGCGTCTAAAATAGTGGGTTTGTTGTCGATTAAAACCTGAAAGTTCCCGCTGCCGCGCAGACTCACATTCCCGTCGATATCAACATTAACCGAGGGCACATTCTCCAGAACATCCACCGCAGTGCCGGAAAGAGCGGTTGTTTGTTCGCTGACTTTAATGACTTTTTTATCTATTTGATAGGTTACCGGAACGCGGTTGGCTTCAACCTCAACCGTTTCACCGGTCATGGTCGCCGGTTCCAAAAAAATCTGTTTTAAATTGATCTCCCGTTTGCGCGGAGTAATCCGAATTTTATGCAGGCGTTTTTTTGAATAACCGATAAAATCGACATCCATATAATAACGACCGGGAAGAATATTCTCCAGTTTAAAATATCCGTCCTTGTCGGTGATTGTCCCGGTAACCTGCGCGCTGTCGCGAACGCTGTAAAGAATGATATTCGCATACTCAATCGGCACTTTGCTCTCATCGTCAAAAACAAATCCGTAAACAGACCCGGTAAAGTTCATGTTGCGCATTCGCTGAGGCGGCTGAGCGAAAAGCATTTGACCCCAAAAGAAAAAGAGCAGGAACAGTGCAGTAGTTTTGTACATCAAGATTTCTCCGTGATTAATTTTTTTAGCCACAAATATAGATGCGGAATTTGTAGAAATTTTGTAGTCCGAAAAAAAGATGCAAAGATAGTCAGAAAGCGGAGAGCAGTGGTAGGCAGTAAGCAGTAGGCAGAAAGCGGAAAGCGGTGACAAAGTTACAGAGTAACTCGGCAGGCTCCCTTCGACAGGCTCAGGGAGCGGAGAGTGATAAAGTACAAAAGACAAAAGGATTATCAGAAAGCAGTGAAGACGGTTTTAATGCCGAGACGCTGGTGAAGCCGCTTGCACCCTTAACCCTTAACCCATACACCCTTAACAAATCCCGTCAACTTTTCAATCTCTCATCACCTGTCGCTCTTGGTCTTTCAAATAGGCTGCGTTTTGTTTTTAAGCCATTCGCGTTCTTCTTTACTTAAAAACGGCGAAAGCGTATCGTAAACCAGTTTGTGGTAATTGTTCAGATATTCGATCTCTTCGTCGCTGAGCAGATTTTTTTCGATCAAATTGGCGTCAACGGGGCAGAGGGTAAGATTTTCGAATTTCAGAAATTGCCAATCTTCGCCGGATTTCTCTTCGTCTTTTGCAACAACAATTAAATTTTCCATGCGCATGCCGTATTCGTCGGCTTTGTAAAAACCCGGTTCATTGGAGCAAACCATGCCGATTTCCAGAGGAACGCCGATTCCGCGATAATAGGAAATGCCCTGCGGTCCTTCATGAACGCTGAGAAACGCCCCCACGCCGTGTCCCGTTCCGTGTCCGTAATTCAAGCCGATTTCCCACAGGGACTTACGCGCC
The DNA here is from genome assembly GCA_024278715.1 of Calditrichota bacterium. Classification (GTDB taxonomy): domain Bacteria; phylum Calditrichota; class Calditrichia; order Calditrichales; family Calditrichaceae; genus Caldithrix. Next base: position 837 of record JAJRSN010000186.1, on the reverse strand, counting down.
AGAGTATCCAATTGAATTCCCTGTGTTCCCGCCGGAAACGAAGTAATCGCCAGATCGATGTGCCCCTTTAAAATGCGCGTAAAACGGTCTTTTTGTTCATCTGTCGGCTGACCAATGGCAATTGTGCGCGTAATGTCGGTGGTTCCGTCCAGATAGTGCCCCCCGGAGTCGATCAGGTAGATGCCCGGAGATTTTAATTCCACATCGGTTTCGGGCGAAGACGTGTAATGCACAACGGCGGCGTGCTCATTAAAAGCGGAGATGGTTTCAAAACTCGGTCCCTGATAAAGCGATTGTTCGGCTCTGAATTTTTCCAGTTGATCGGCGGCGCTCATTTCGGTTACTCCGCCTTCGGGAACCGCTTCTTCCAGCCACTTCAGAAATCTGACCATGGCAATTCCGTCTCTTATGTGGCAGGCTTTAAAACCCGCTAATTCCGTTTGATTTTTAACGGCTTTGAAGTGCGTGACCGGACTTGATTTGAAAAATAGTTCACAGCGCTTCCGAAGTAACATGACCACCCAGTAATTCACGCTATCGCCGTCCAGCCAAACACGGGTTTTCTTTTTGGCTAATTTGGGAAGACGCTTTTTGAAATTGTCATAATCGCGAATTTTAGCCAAATCCTTTAAATGCTTTTTTAGCGCGCGATTGACCTTTTTCTTGTGCAAAAACAGTTCCGCCTCTTCTTCGGTAATCACGGCGTAAGAAATTACAACGGGATTGTACTCCACGTCTCTGGAACGAATATTGAACGTCCAGGCAATGGAATCGAGAGTCGTTAAAACATGAGCTTCGCACCCTTCGGCAGCCATTTTCTGCCGAATGCGCTCCAGT
>JAJRSN010000185.1 GCA_024278715.1 Calditrichota bacterium | reverse complement strand
TCCAAATCTGATCATGGATAGTTACAAGCGATTTTTAGAGAATCAATTGCGGGAGCGATTCGGCTTTAAGGGCGTACCGCTGAATCTGGTTTTTCGAAAGAAATAGGAAGGTATTGTTTGATGAAATTTCTGCGTTTATTGTTTGCGGTTTTCCTGTTAATCTCTTTAGCCCGGGCGGATGTGCTTTCGGATTTGGAACATTACATCTATGCCCGAACCGGAGAACGCTCCCAGGAGGCTTATTCCAAATGCGGGTTCCGGGATGCGGTTAATTTAAGACAGTATTTTTCCCAACTATCGCCAGGTCTGCAAAAATTAGCAGAGCCTTTATTGCAAATGCCGAAGCGGAAATATCAAATTACCAGCCCGTCGGGTCATTTTGTCCTCCATTACGATCTCGAAGGCTATCATGCCGTGCCGCCAAAAGACAGCCTGGGAAACGGTATTCCCGACTACATCGATTCGGCTGCCGTGATTTTGGATCATGTCTGGGAGGTCGAGATCGATCGCTTGGGATTTAATCCTCCGCCCGATTCGGAAGGCAATCCGGTGACAAGCTATCCCGTTTTTTTTAGCTCAATGGATTACTACGGATTAACAAACTTTGATATAAACGAAGATATTGCCAATTTACCCGGCAATAATTACAGCAGCTACCTGGAACTCCATAATAATTTTCAGGGCAGCCGCTTTGCCACCAAAGGTTTGGAAGCCTTAAAGGTGACAGCAGCCCATGAGTTCCATCACGCCATTCAATTGGGATATCAGTTCCGCTGGGAATTCTCCAACGGAGTTTACGATTATCCCGATCTCTTCTTTTTGGAAATATCATCCACGTTCATGGAAGATTATGTGTATGACGAGATTAACGATTACGTGCAATATGTGAACCGCTTTATTCCGGTGGCTGATTCAAAGTCTTTTGACGCGGCGGACGGAAACAGCGAATACGCCAATGCCATCTTTTTGCAGATGCTGACTAAAATTCACGGTACGGATATCTTTCGGGAAATCTGGAACAATATGGTTAAATATCCCGCTATTTCGGCTATTGATGCAACGCTTCGGAATTACGGCGATTCTTTTGCCGACAGTTTTAATCGTTACGCCTGCTGGTTATATTTTAGCGGCGAACATGCCGATCCGATCCGCTTTTTTAAAGACGGCGGGCTTTTTACGGCAATGCGCCTGAACACGGATAAGGAGAGTCTGAATGATAAATTGGAATCCTTGCGCATGCGCCATGTACGGACGCCGGTTGAAGAGAGCGGCTTTTTTCTGGCTAAGGTCTCTTCGGAATCGAATTCGGGAAGAATGAACCACATCGTTAACGGACAAAACATTATGACTCCGGCTCAATTCAATAGATCACAATATTTTCAACAGCAGGCGGGCAAACCGCTTATCGTTGTTCTGACAAACAGCGCGGATAACGATATCGAAAATTTAAATTACGAATTTAAAATAGCTCCCGCCATGGTCGATCGTAACCCGGTTGTGGTTAACAATAAACTGGACAGGATTGCCTTTTTAAATGTGCCTTTTCAGAGTGAATTAAAAATTTACACCGTTCGCGGACGCCTGGTTAAAACAATTCAATCGGGTAATGATACCAAAGTTTATTGGAATCTGCGCAATCGGTTTTCAGAAAAAGTGTCGTCCGGAATTTATTTTTACCTGATAAAGGGAAAGAATTTTAAAGCCGCCGGTAAACTAACGGTATTGCGATAATTGTCATGATTTCTGTCCGTTTAACGATTAAGCAAAAATACAGATTTGGAATGCGGCTGTTTTTTCAAACGATGATTTTTTTTCTCCTCATTCTGCCATTTTCCGCAATCGCTTCGCAAAACTGGATTGAAGACGTAATGGAATGGACGATTAACGGTCATTTTAATCGGGCGGAGAAGTTTTTAAACCAAAAGATTGCTCAAACCGATAGCAGCCTTGTTCCCTGTTTTTATTTAGCCTCGGTTTTAAATTCCAAAATGACCCATTACGAAGAGCAAGCGGACGCGCATAAATTTAAGAATCTCTTGTTGTTTATTATTCGCAAAAGCGATCAACAATTAAATAAAGGAGGGCTTTCCGATAGTTCGCGAGCCGTTCTTTATTTTTACCGCGGAAGCGCCTACGGCTATCTGGCTTATTTTCAGGGACAAACAGGGCAGTGGATTAAGGCGCTCGATAACGGTTTAAAAGCGGTTAACGATCTGAATGTTGCCGTTGAACTGGACAGTACTTTGTACGAAGCCTATTTGGGATTGGGAACCTACAAATACTGGCGCAGCACAAAATTGCGATTAGTTCTCTGGCTTCCTTTTATCAGCGATTTGCGCGAAGAAGGAATTGCGGACATTAAACGCGCCCTGCGCAGTCCCTCCAAAAGCCGCTACATGGCTATGCACCAGTTGATTTACATTTTAATCGACTACGGGCGATTTGACGAAGCCATCCGCTATGCGCAAAAAGCCGTTGAACAGTTTCCGAACAGTCAGTTTATGTGGTGGGCGTACGCTCACGCTTATTTTAAAAGTCATCAATACAAAAAAGCCATTCCTGTTTATGAGCATCTTCTGCAACTGATTGAAACAAACCCCGAATCCAATCCTTCGCACTGGCTGGCGTGCGAAGTTCGGATAGCGGAAATTTACCAGCGCATCGGTAAAACCGATATTGCCAGAGAAAAGGCTTTGTTGGTTTTGCAAAGGAAAGACCGGTTTCCCGATACTTCAAAAAATCGGCAGCGGTTAAAAAAGGCTTTGGAAATTTATAATCACGTCGAAGACTGACAAAAATATTTAATATTGAGAAACTGTTTGCGGTTTCAAATTCCTATATTTCTGACTTTACCCCTTCTTAAACTCTACCTTAAAGTTTTTGCTTAATAACCGCTGTACCGTAGAGCGCTGCTTGTCCGTTTGGTGACTTTAATATCCTGCAAGGCGCTTGCTTTAATATTGATCTGAAAAAAGTAGTAACCTATTTCGGGCTGCCAGTTAAAAGACATTTCCCAGCAATGCAGGTCGCGGTAAATACTGAAATTTTGTGAAGCGATATCCATATTTTTTACATCGAAGACGGCGCTCCAACTTATTTTCCAATTCTTCGTTAATTGAACGCTGGCATTGGAAGTTAAACCGAAGCGATGCCGGTTCTCCGTGTCTCTTGTACGGTCGTAAGAATAGGTTAAATTAAACGAAAGCGACCAGGGAATATTGATCTTTTTTGCCTGATTGATATAATTTTCGTCATCCACATTAAGGAGCTGAGTGCTTAAAATACCTTCCCGTGCTTCCCGCTTTTTCAACGAGTCGAGCTGAGCCTTTTGATTGTCGCTCTTCTTCTCTTTTTTTCTGAACGTTTTTTCAGTCAATCGTAAATTAAAAGAGGTGTTTAAATAAAGCAGGGTCGGCATGCTGTTGAATTTGTTAATCCGTTGATTTTTTTTATTTAACCTGTAAAGGGTGTGGACGGTTCTGAAACTGAAAGTTCTTCCCATAATTCTTGTTCTGAAATTTCCCGAAATATTGCCCCATTTCAGGCTATCCGCCAGAAAATTGTAATTTGAAGAAAAGTTGGCTGTTAAAAGATCGATCTTTTTCTCTTTTCCATCTTTATCGATTAGCTTACCCTGAAAGAAATTACTTACGCTGAAACTTAATCTTTGATTGCGCGAGGTCGGAGTGCCGCCGTAAGCGGAATATTTAAACTTATCGGATTTGGTAATGACCCCGTTTGTGTCGATGCGGGTAAAATAACCGTAAAACGGCGATGAGAAATCGGGCGTATAGCTAAAAGAAACTGAAGGATCGATTTTGTGCCGAATAAATTTAAGAGGACCGATATTTGGTTCAAATAAACCGTACAACGTGGTTTTTAAGCCTACGCCTGTTCTGAATGTGTGCCGGGCGGCGAACTGTTTTTTCTTTTTTCCAATGATTTTTTTGGAATCGGGATCATATTTAGCGGTAACTATTTCGTCAACCCAATCCTCGGTTATGTCAACCCTGGGTGTTATGTTAAAAAAACGAAAGATCTTCATGGAAGAAGAAAATCCTAATTGATGTCGCGCGCCCTGCGTGGATGATGTGGAGAACGTGCTGTCGTCTTTCACGATTTTTGAACCGCGACGGATAGCCTGCGAATTGAAACGAAAATAGATGTTTTGATACCATTGCCGTTTAGCGCCTACTTTTTTCCCCGTAAATGCTTCGAACAAATTGAGAGTGGGGTAATTAAGCGACAGATTGGGCAGGGTGTAAGAAGTGCTACCGGTTTGCAAATTTTCGTTTCTCGATGCGCTCAGGGTTAAACTTGCCTGATTTTTCCACCGTTTACTGATGGTTAAGTGCGATGTGATATTTTGATTGAGGCGATCTCTCATGTTTGCGGAAAGTTGACGCGCAAATTGTTTATCGCTGGTAAATGAGCCGCTGCCCGAAATCCTCAACGTGGGATCGATCACTTGCTGATGGTTAAATCTTAAACGCCAGCGCTCGACCTTTTTGCCCGTGGTCGGATCGCGCGGGAAGTACTCTCCGCTAATGCGACCGTTCAATTTGTAGCGAATATTGTAGCGCACGGTGGAGCGGTAAGCGAATCCGATGCGGTCGTAAAAGTCCATTAAAAACGAAGCGTCAAAATAATCGTTTGGCGCCCAATAGTAACCAAAGCCCCTTAAAAAACGACCGGTTGAAGCGCCTTCGCCATATTTTGGAATCACAATTCCCGAATGACGGCCCCGTTTGTTTGGGAACACGCCGAAGGGAAACCAGGCAAGCGGAATATCTGCAATGTAAAACGTGATCGGGCGGGCGATGATTTTGTCTTTTACTTTAATGCGAATACGTTCGCTCTGGAAGTAATAGTGAGGATGATCGATGTATTCACAAGAAGTAAAAATTCCGTCCCGCACCAAAAGTGTGCTGTCCGCAATCCTGTAAATATTTTTGCCGCGGTAATAGCCGGGTTCCATCTGCGTTTTGCCCATGGTAACCCGACCGCGCTTGGTCGAAAAATTGTATTCGATTTGATCGCCGGTAATGGGATCCTGTCCGCGGTCTTTGAAAACAGGCTTGCCGCGGATTACAGGAGTGCTGTCAGCGGTCATGGAATCGGCAAGCCCCGAAGCAAAAAGCATTTTCTCTTTTTGATTTAAGCGGATGTAGGCTGCGGTGAGCTCCATATTCAGGTATTTTAAATGCGCGTTTCCGATTAACTCAATTACATTGCCGCTGTCGGCAAGAGAAATAAAATCTGCCTGATATTTGATGGGACCCTTTATTTCACCGGAAGATTTTTTTTGAAACTTCGCGGAATCGACGGCTACGGAATCAGCCTTAAGCGAGTCAGCCATGGCGTTGGTGCTATCGGCGAGAGTATTTTGACTCCGGACAAAAGAGAAACAGAGAAATATCGGTAAGATTTGCCAAATCAATTTCATAAGGAATTAATCCGCTGATCTTTGGTAATCACTTTAAGTTGTCCGGAGTTATTCATTGTGTCAATTTCCCGCGATTCCGGAGAATCCGTGCTGAGATGTATTTTTGTTTTTACAGAATTCTTTAACCGATTATTGATTACGAAAAAGCACAGGCGTCTGTTTCGTAAAAATGTACGGTCTTTGTAATTCGCGCTTTTTTGGCGCGCCGGATGGCGAGAAAATAATAAATCCGCAATAAAATAACAAACAATCGACAAAAAAAAACGGGGCTTTAAAGCCCCGTTTCAAGCGATTATTTATCCTTCATAAAAGGATAAGTCCAATCTTCGGGCGGCACCATGGTCTCTTTGATAGAGCGTACGCTCATCCAGCGCAGAATATTCATGGCGCTTCCTGCTTTATCATTTGTTCCAGAAGCGCGGCTTCCGCCGAAAGGCTGCTGACCGACTACCGCCGCGGTGGGTTTGTCGTTAATGTAAAAATTTCCGGCTGCGTTTCGTAATCTGTCGGACATAATTCTCAACGCTTCGCGATCCTGAGCCCAGATGGCGCCCGTTAATCCGTAAGGCGATGTGGTGTCGCACAATTTTAGCGTTTCGTCAAACTTATCATCCGGATAGACGTAAATCGTTAACACCGGTCCAAAAATCTCTTCCTCCATTGTTTTGAATCTTGGATTAGCGGTTACGATAGTGGTCGGTTCAATAAAATAACCCCTGGAATCGTCGTAGTTTCCGCCGGTGATGATTTCGGCTTCATCCGAATTTTTAGCGTATTCGATGTACGAGACGATGCTCTCGAATGCGGCTTTATCGATTATTGCGGTCATAAAATTGCGGAAATCCGTGGGTTCGCCCAGGCGGATTTTTTTAACTTCTTCAACGTATTGCTCTTTAAACTCGGTCCACAACGATTCAGGAATGTACATTCTGGAAGCGGCGGAACATTTTTGTCCCTGATATTCAAAGGCGCCGCGGATGGCTGCAACGACCAACGGTTTTACTTTGGCGGATTTGTGAACAAAGATAAAATCCTTGCCGCCGGTCTCGCCGACGATACGCGGGTAGTATTTCATTTTTTGAATATTTTCGCCGACTTTTTTCCACATGCTTTGGAAGGTAGCCGTGGAACCCGTAAAGTGGATGCCCGACAAATGTTCGCTTTCCAGCACAGGATTGCCCACCTGAGCGCCGCTCCCGGGAATAAAATTAATAACGCCGTCAGGTAAACCGGCTTCTTTCAATAACTTCATAATAAAATAGGCGGAATAAACGGCGCTTGAAGCGGGCTTCCACAAAACAACATTTCCCACAATTGCCGGAGCGGTGGGAAGGTTGCCGGCAATAGAGGTAAAGTTGAACGGCGTTACGGCAAAAATAAATCCTTCCAAAGGACGATATTCCGTGCGATTCCAGAATCCCTTCGGCGAATAGGGCTGATCGGACATTATTTGCGTCATAAAATATGAATTAAAACGCCAGAAGTCTGCCAATTCCGCCACGGCATCGATTTCGCTTTGATAGGCGGTTTTGGACTGCCCGAGCATGGTAGAAGCGTTCAACGTGTAGCGCCACGGTCCGGACAGCAATTCGGCGGCTTTTAAAAAGATTGAAACGCGATGTTCCCAGGGCATTTCCGCCCAGGCTTTGCGGGCTTTTAAAGCAGCCTCGATTGCCATTTTTACTTCTTCGGGACCTGCTTTGTGAAAAACTCCCAATTTGATTTTATGATTGTGCGGAGCGCGCATTTCGGCAGTTTTACCGGTGAATATCTCTTTTCCGCCGATAATCAAAGGAACTTCAATTTCACTGGATTGCAATTCTTCCAATTTATTCTTTAAAGCTTTGCGTTCCGGTGTTCCTGGCGCATAATCAAAAACAGGTTCGTTGGCTGGTGCCGGCACTTTAAAATATGCGTTCGACATAATCGACCTCCTTTTTTGTTAGAGGATGTTTGTAATTTCTGTATCGATCGTTCGCAATATAACAAGCAATGCTAACTAAAAGCAACACAAAACGACCTGTTTTTCAACCAATTTAATCGTTTGATTTTTAAAATGTTAGTACGGCTATTTAAATATTCATTTTAGCTAATATTTATTCTAAGAAAGCCGGGAACGTGACGAGTGAGAGAGGGGCAAAGTGACAGAGTAACAGAGTAACAGAGTAACAGAGTGACAAAGTGACAAAGTAACAAAGGCGTGATGGGTAAGAAAAATGAAAAAAGAGAAAGCAGAAAGCCGTTACGCGTGATGAGTAATAAAAAATACAAAATACAAAATAAAACAGGTTGCCAAAGCAGAAAGCAGAGAGCAGAAAGGCGTAGTAGGTAGTATTCAGAAAATAGTAAAATGTTTGTTGTTAGGAAGTAAATGCTTTTTTATTTTCCGAAAAATAACTTGGCTGAATTATTTAAGATTTTGAGCGATGATGAAGATAACTCATTACGCATTACGCATTACGCATTACGCTGACCGGAGAAGCCGCTTATACTTTTAACGAAAAACAACCAGTAACCGGAAGCCGGTAACTCTCGCCCGCTTAACCCTTAACCCTTAACCAATATCCCCTTAACAATCCTGCGCTTTTCGAGATATGCCTAAAAATAGTAATTTAATTTCAATTTGCCGGTTATGTAGTTTGAACCGACCCGTTTGCTGTCCGTTATTTTAATGAACGAAGTAGAAGCGGAAAAGGTTATTCTGGGAAAAATATTGTACGATAAATCAAAATAGGGACCCGCGTTGGTTAAAACTCTGTTCAGCGTTTTGGAAGGAGCGTAACGCCATTCGCGGCGCCGGTAATAGGTGTAGCCTATCTCCAATTGAAAGAACAGAAAATGTTTGTTCCTTAAAAAAAAGGTTAAAAATTCGGTCTGATACGACTGTAGAACCTGTTGCGCGAATTCTTTTGAATAAAAACTTCCTTTGTCTTCTAATTCTAACCGAAAAAAACTTCCGGCGTATTGATGGGTCATGTAGCGCAAAACCAGAGAGTCGGTGAGAGTGTATTTTCTGAACACAAAACTTCGCGGCTCGGAGAACAAATTATCAAAATCGTAAACAGTGTAATTGGCTAAAACCTCTGTGCTCAATCGATTTGAGACGGGTCCCCAATTGTAAAGAATGCGGGGATTCAGTTTGTAAATCCGGTTCCAATTATTATTAAGACTCCGTTCCCTGAAGATGTAAATTTGATGGAACAGATAAGCGTAAGCCACCCATTCAACGATGAGTATGGGACTCAATTTCCACGAATATTTTACGTTAGCCACAAAACGTTGTTCGTCCCGATCGTCGTTGTTAACTACAGAATCCGGAGTGTCGTATTGCAATTTAACATAGGCGAGATTTAGCATCAGCTTATGACGGTTATTGAAGCGGTAATCAAAATTCATGTTAAAGGTGCTTTGTTGTGTTCGGCTGTCGGTATATGTTCCGGCGTTATCCTGTGTTTCATCCGAGGTTCGGAAGGTGAATAAAAAATTGAGCCGTCTGCCGAGATGCAGAAATCTTAAATAGTTCTCAAAAAGAAAAATGGATCGCCCGTTAAAATAGGAGATATTGCGGGATTGCAGGCGCGTCTGGAAAAGAAGACGGTTGGCGGGATTAAAATTGTAAAAAAGTTTATTCTGAATTTCGCGCTCATTGATGGTCACCTGTTCGATGGAATCCGCGACATAGTACTCTTTGGAAAGATCGTTCCAGCGGACGAAAAGCGAATCGGAGCTGAAATCGGAAAAACGCGTGCTGAAATGAGTGGTTAGATCGTATTCGACATTTCGTCTTGCGGGATAAATATCATAGTTGGTCGCAAAATTCAGATTGGTTGTGTAATTGCTCAGTTTAAAGCGATTTACTTTAAGCTGCATGCCGGTATCCCAGCCCCAGTCAACATGGGTGCGGTTTTTAGAGTACTGATATCCCAGATACGGCGAAAGCGTCAAATACTTTCCGGCTTTGTTCTGCGTAAACAATCCCATACGATGGTTGCCAAACTGATTGTTCAAAGAAACCTGCTTATCGCTTTGATACCAGCTATTGAAATAGAGTCCGCTTTTAAACGAATTGTAGTTTAAGTAGATCAGTCCGTCGAGAAGGTGTTCGTCTTTCCATTTTTTATTTCCTTCAGCCGGAATTAACAGATTGCTCTGGAAGCGTTCTTTAACGTACCAGTTGAAACGGGTGAACGCCTGGTTTTTCATGGCAAAAGTGCCGACCCAGTTGTAGGTATTGACCTGTTTGTAAAAATCCGAATTGAACTGACCGGGAACGCGAAACGTGGTAAGATCCGGTATCTGCCCGAAAACAAAGCTCAGGTTGAAGACAATAAAAAAACCGATAAAGCGATAAGATTTTATGGGATTAATAGGTTTAATGATTATTTTTCCTTGATTATTTTGTAAACCTTCTCGTCTTTCTTTTTCATATTATACTTCTCTCGAGCGATTTTTTCAATATAATCAAGGTCATTTTTTAAACGTTCGGATTCTTTTTTTAGTTGTTCCTTTTCTTTGTTTAAGGAATTGATATCCCGAATCAGTGTTTTTTTGTGGGATTTTTGTTTGAAGTATTGAACTACATTGCGAGGACCGGCAAAAAATAAGAAATAGATAACGATGCCCGTAACCGCGGCAATCAGAATACTTTTAATTTTAAGTCTCGACTTTTTGGGCTTACGTAGTCTTGTTGTCTTTTTTTTCATAAATTAAAAAGCCCGACGAGCGGTAAAGATTTTATTGCCGTCGGGCTTTCCTTTATTTATCGTTTAAAAGCTTTACGACCAAGAAAAACGGCGCTGTCGCCTAAGGTGTCTTCGATGCGCAACAACTGATTGTATTTGGCAATACGATCGCTGCGCGAAGCCGAACCCGTTTTAATCTGTCCGGTATTGGTAGCGACCACCAAATCGGCAATGGTGGAATCTTCGGTTTCGCCGGAACGATGCGAAACAACCGCCGTGTATCCGGCTTTGTGCGCCATTTCGATGGCGTCAAGCGTTTCGGTTACTGTACCGATCTGATTTAATTTGATCAGAATGGAATTCGCTATTTTGTTTTCAATGCCTTTTGCTATGATTTTGGTATTGGTCACAAAAATGTCGTCGCCGACCAACTGAATTTTATCGCCCAATTTTTCGGTCATCAATTTCCAGCCGTCCCAGTCGTCCTCGGCATGACCGTCTTCAATGGAGATGATGGGATACTTTTCAACCCAGGCTGCGTAATAATCAACCAACTCGGCGGCGGTAAGTTCTTTGTTTTCCGATGCTAAAATGTAGCGCTGCTTTTGTTGATCAAAAAATTCGCTGGAGGCGGGGTCTAAACAGATAAAGATATGCTCTCCGGGTTTGTAACCGGCGGCTTCGATGGCTTCGATAATAAGATCAAGCGCTTCCTGATTGGACTTTAAATCCGGAGCAAAGCCGCCTTCGTCGCCGACCGCGGTGTTATATTTGCGTTTGGAAAGCACTTTTTTAAGATTGTGAAAAACTTCTGCGCCCATGCGCAGGGCTTCTCTGAAACTTTCCGCGCCGGCGGGAGCAATCATGAATTCCTGAATGTCCACATTATTATCAGCGTGTTTTCCGCCGTTTAGAATGTTCATCATCGGCACCGGCAAAACCTTGCCGTTTACTCCGCCCAAATACTGGAAGAGCGGTAAACCGACGGCTTCCGCAGCCGCTTTAGCCACAGCCATCGAAACGCCTAAGATGGCGTTAGCGCCTAACTTGCTCTTGTTCGGAGTTCCGTCCAATTTAATCATCAAATTGTCAATATAAGGTTGATCGGTGGCTTCCAGACCGATAATCTCTTCGGCAATGATCTCATTAACATTTTGAACAGCCTTTAATACGCCTTTTCCGAGGTAACGATTCGGATCGCCGTCCCGTAATTCAACCGCTTCCTTTTCGCCGGTCGAAGCGCCGGAAGGAACAGCAGCTCTTCCGTAACTACCGTCATCCAAAAGAACCTCAACTTCTACCGTCGGGTTGCCACGACTATCTAAAATCTCGCGGGCGTAAACATCTTCAATCATTGGCATGATTCTATCCTTTCTTTTTTTGTATCGTTTAATGTTTCCGGAATCGTCTAAAATATTAACAATTTCACAAGATAAACAGGGAATCCAAAAAGTTCAAAAAAATATTATTAGGGAAACCGCTGCATCTGTTTTAATCCGCTTTAAAAGAATCTTTAACACTGCTTTTTAAAAACTGTTCCGTCATTCCGGGCAGCCGGCGAAGAAGCGTTTTCCGTATTATCATATTAACACTAAAATCCTTGTTTTAATTTGTTAAGCGTATAAGGGTTATGCGTGCCTCTACGAGTTACCTACTTATCACTCGTCACTCGTTACGCGTCACTTTTTACGCACGGCTTTCCGCTTTCTGGCAGCCCGTTTTTTTCGATTTACTCTTCCTTTCGATACACAACGGTCGCGGACGCCTGCGCCGTGGGAAAAACAATAATTTCGGCAATTTGCACATGAGCCGGACGCGTTACGATGAAAACCACCGCTTCGGCAATATCCTCTCCGGTCAAGGGCTGCAATCCGCGGTAAACATTTTTGGCGCGTTCTTCATCGCCTTTAAAGCGCACAACACTAAACTCGGTTTCGACAAGACCGGGATCTACCGTTGAAACGCGAAGAGGCGTATCGACCAGATCAATCCGCAAACCCTTTGTCAATGCGTCCACGGCATGTTTGGTGGCGCAATACACATTACCTCCCGGGTAAACCTCGTGTCCGGCAATGGAACCGATATTTACGATATCGCCCTTGCCTCTTTTGACCATTCCCGGAACCACGGTTCGTGTAACGTAAAGCAAACCTTTTACATTGGTGTCGATCATCAGCTCCCAATCTTCCGGATCGCCCTGGTGCAGTTTGGAAAATCCGCTTGCCAGACCGGCGTTATTGATCAAAATATCAATATTTTGCCAGTAATCCGGCAAACTCTCGAGCGAAGCCTTGACCGCCCCGGCGTCGCGCACGTCCACGGGCAAAGCCAACCAGTTTGTTTTAAAGCGTTTTTTAATTTCATCCCCTACTTTATTCAATCTTTCCACTCGTCTTCCCAACAGAATTATATCGCATCCTTCCCTGGCTAACGCCAAAGCAGTGGCTTTTCCTATCCCGCTGGTAGCGCCCGTTACAAGAGCAATTTTCCCGCTAAGCGGCATAACCTTTTCCTCCTTATGATTACGTACTTTTAATTGTCTTTCATAAATATTTATTGTAATTTATTATGATTTGATAAATCACAATTGCGTCGGCACTAATATAAACGATGAATTCAAAAACTTAAACAAAAAATGAATTTTAATCTAAAAAATTTCGGCGATTTTGAATAAATATCAACTTGTTGTGTAATTACCATGTATGAATCAATAACGAAAGAAGTTTCGGATCAGGAAGCCGTTGAAGCCTGTTTGAGAGGTGAAACGGAAATGTATCGCTACATTGTGGAGCGTTACAAAGAACGAGCTTATTATATGGCTTTGATGTTTACTAAAAATCATGAGGACGCGCTCGATCTTTCACAGGAAGCGTTTTATCGGGCTTATCGGTCTTTAGGAGATTTTGATTCGTCAAGATCTTTTTACAGTTGGTTTTACCGGATTCTGAAAAACCTGTGCATTAATTTTGTCAATAAGCACAAAAGGATAGTGCGCATGGACGAGACGATGCAGCAGATTTTTCAGGATTTGAATGATTATCCCGATGAAGTTTTTGAGAAAAGCGAGCGCTCCGAGATTATCTGGAAGGCGCTTTCTCAGTTAAATGAAAAGGATCGTGAAATTATCGTTATGAAAGATTTTAACGAGTTCTCGTATCAGGAAATTGCAGACGCCCTGGAAATTCCACTTGGCAGCGTGATGTCGCGTTTATACTATGCCCGAAAACGGCTTTTAAAAAAATTACAACATTTTGAGGGTGCGCTATGAACTGTGAACAGGCTCGGATTTTGTTGATGGGCTATCTGGACGGCGAATTGGATCCGGAACAAGAAAAAGAGCTGCGGCAGCATTTGGATACTTGTCCCGCTTGCAAGGGCGAATGGGAGTCCTTTAAAAATCTTAAGGAGGATACGTCGAATATGAAATTCAAACTCTTACCCGAAATGTACTGGGATGATTACTGGGAAAAAGTGTACAACAAAATCGAACGAGGCGTCGGTTGGATTTTCTTTAGCATCGGCGCAATTATTTTGTTTGGGTTCGGCTTTTACGAAATGTTTCGCGATTTTTTTATGAACCCTAAAGAGCCGTTTACTCTGAAATTAGGCGTCGGTTTTTTAAGCATTGGGTTAATAGTTATTTTTGTTTCGGTTTTAAGAGAAAAATTAATGGTGCGGCGTGTGGATAAATACAGGAGGGTAATTCGATGATCATAAGTACAACTAATGAAGTACCGGGCAGGGAAATTAAAGAGGTTTTAGGCGTGGTCGAAGGCAACACGATTCGGGCGCGAAACTTGGGAAGAGATATTTTAGCGTTTTTTAAAGGATTGATCGGCGGCGAAATAGAGGAGTACACAAAATTATTGGCTGAATCCAGAGAGCAGGCTTTGGACAGAATGAAAGCCATGGCAAAAGAAATGGGCGGCGACGCAATAGTCGGTGTTCGTTTTTCGACTTCTTACATTATGGCTAACGCAGCGGAAATTTTAGTATATGGCACCGCGGTGAAACTGAAGAGTAAATAACGGTAAATTATCCGCCGATAAGATTCCTGCCAAATACGCCTGTTTGTCGTAAAGCGATTTTTTGCGAGGGCGTTACTTTTTGAAGAGCCCCGGTAAATTGAAAAAACGGGATTCGGCGGGGAAGCAAAAAAATCCCCTTTAAAGGGGAAAAGTAGTTCTTAAAGAACAAAGTGAGTGTAACAAAAAAACGGCTGAAAAGACCGATAATAACAGAAGCCGTTCCGGAGCATTAAATTCAATGACCCAGAGTCGCAGGGCGCTTTTAAAATTTGAAAATTATGGCTGATTTTGCTGCCGCTTAATCGGATTTCGATAAAACGATGGCGGGGTCTGCCCAAAAAATTTACCAGCTCAAAACTCAAAACAACCTTAAATTTTACTCTCCGCCGCGTCTTAAAGCGCGCGATACCAGCCGGGCGTATGATTTGTCCATCTTTTAAATGATCTATGAAAAACACTCGTTTCGGAAAAACCGAGCAAATAGGTAATTTCACCGATCGAAACCTGTTCGTCTTTCAGATAACTTATGGCAAGTTCTTTTCGTATATTATTGAGAAGCCTGCGATACGAGGTTCCTTCTTGTTTTAATTTTAATTGTAAATTACGCACGCTCATGGCTAATTTTTGGGCTACGGTTTTAATGGAAGGAGCTTCTCCTTGCAGCATTTTGATAATTACGCGGGTTACTCTGTTGGCATAAGTGTCGCCAAAGATTAATTTATCCAAAACATCCTGCGCGTATTTTTCAAATACCCGCAGCAATTTTTCATTTGGTTCAAGAATAGGTAAGCTTAGTAATCTTCGGTCAAAGACAATGGCGTTCATTGAACTTTCGAACAGAAGAGTACAGTTGAAAATACGTTTGTATTCGGAAGTATCTTCGGGCGCTTTATGTTTAAATCTGACTTCAATTAAATCGATATTTTTACCGGTAAGTTTTTTTATATAGGTTAACATGCAGGATAGAATAAAATCGGTTAATTGTTTATCGTTTGCTATGGCGCTATCCATTACCGAAGATTTAATAACGGCGATATTTCCCTCTCTTTCAATTTCGGTATATGTTCCTTCATCGCTTATCTTTTGATATCTGCAATATTTGTCAATCGCCTCGCCGAATGTTTTGCAATTCATTAATACATAACCCAGGATATTTGAGAAGCCCGTGAATAGTTCGCCCTGGTGTAAGCCAAAATTTTCGTTTCCCGTTAAACTAACCGCTTTTTGAGTCAATTTGTGAACCAGCTCCGGAGTTAATCTGTTATCAGGGGAATTTAGTATGGAAGGATCCATGTTAACGGAATTTAAGAGCTCTGTTTTGGTTATTCCGTGTTTTTCGGCGATTTCAAACAAAGTGGAAATTTTAGTAATTGATGTTGTAAATATTTTTTTCATAGAATCCAAATTTTAAAATTAAATCAAACGTTAAAAATCAGATTTTTTGTATTGCGTAAAATGTCAATACTTTTGCGCAACGCGCCATTGTAAAAAATTCAAAAATTCATTTATTAATGTATGAAAGATACGGTTATAAACTAAAAAAGGGAAAAAATTATGAATAAGACGGTTCTTATTACCGGAGCGTCAAGCGGAATTGGTTTGGAATTGGCAAAACTATTTGCGAAAGAAGATTACAATCTGGTTTTGGTGGCAAGAAACAAAGAAAAGCTTGAACAATCGGCGCGCGAATTGACGGAGAAAAACAATATCTCAATAACGGTTATCGCCAAAGATTTATCGGTACGGACTTCGCCAAAAGAAATTTTTGATGAGCTTAAAGAGAAATCGATTCACATAGATATTCTTGTTAATAACGCGGGATTTCAGGTTTACGGTCTTTTTTCCGAAACGGATCTGGAAAGGGAATTAAATTTGATCCGGGTGAATCTTGTATCGCTTGTAGTTCTGACAAAATTGTTTACGGCTGAAATGCTGAAACGCGGCGGCGGAAAAATATTGAATGTCGGTTCCACGGGCTCTTTTATGCCGGTTCCGCTGAATGCGATATATTGCGCCACAAAAGCGTTTGTTCTGAGCTT
>JAJRSN010000184.1 GCA_024278715.1 Calditrichota bacterium | reverse complement strand
GAAAATATCCGATTTTTACCACGGTTACAAGAAGTTTTTGATAAACATGGTGTGAAGGCTACTTATCTTATTGATTACCCGGTTGCAGCCGATGACAGGGCAATGAAGGTATTGCGGGATTTTCAGGCTAATCATAACGCCGAAATCGGATTGCATTTGCATCCCTGGGTAAATCCCCCTTACGAAGAAGAACGTACCGTGGCTAATACCTTCCCGTCGAATCTGCCGCCGGAATTACAGTTAAAAAAATTGTCTTTGCTCATTAAGACAATCGCTCAACAGACCGGACAAAAGCCCCTGAGTTATCGCGCGGGAAGGTACGGATTTAACAGCACAAGCGTTCCGGTGTTGGAAGAACTTGGCGTTTGGGTAGATTCGAGCGTGGTTCCCTTCAGAAAAAGAAAACAAGAGTACGAACCCCATTTCGGTTATTTGAAATCAATCGAACCATATCCCCTTGATCATGAGAATATAATGCGGAAAGGTAAATCGAAAATTCTGGAGGTGCCGGTTACTGTCGGGTTTAACAGGAATGTCCCGAATTGGCTGGCAAAAAGCTATATCGATTTGCCCAATATCGGAATACGTCGTTTGTTAAAAAAAGTATTCGATGTGGACCTTTACTGGCTGCGACCGTCATACGCAACATTGGAACAAATGATTCAGTTGAGCGAACATTTTATCCGTTCCGGCGTCAGCTTTTTGAATATGATGTTTCATTCCAATGAATTAATGCCGGGCGGTTCAAAATATTGTTCGACCAAAGAAGATGTAGATCACTACTTAAAACAGCTTAATGATTATTTTACATACCTGAATAACCGCCACCATGTTCAATATGTGCAGTTAAAGGAAATGCGCGACCTGTATTCACCCAAACAATAAAAAGTAAAATTTCGATCCGGAACGGAATCCAATGACCATAAAAGAGCAGAAACAAATTTTACTGACAGGCGCCAGCGGCTTTATTGGGAGGCATCTGTTAAAAGGTTTGCTGGATGAAGGGCACACTGTTTTCGCGCCCGTTCGCCAGGGATCGGAACAAAAAATCGAATCTCTATCCAAATCGGATCGTTTGATTATTGTACCCGGCTCTTTTAACGAAGCAAAAATTTTGGATTCAATAAAAAGCAAAATTGACGTAATCATCCACGTGGCTGCGATTCGCGGAGCGGGAAAAGCGCAAAAACAGGAATACTATCGAATAAATGCCGAAGGAACCCGAGCGCTCGTTGACTTTTCTTTAAAGCGGGCAATACCGCGATTTTTATATTTGAGCACGGTGGGTGTGTCGGGAACCATTCCTCAACAATTGCCTGCTAAACGGGATGATCCTGTTGCGCCCGACGGCGAGTACCATCAAAGCAAATGGGAAGCGGAAAAAATCGTTAACAGTGCGCCGCGGGACGTTTTGAAGAAACTTATTTTACGCCCCACTATTACCTATGGAGAATGCGATGACGGGTTTGTGCCCAGACTGGTCGAACTAATTAAACAGGGTAAACTTTTTCTGCCGCGAAATGAACTTTTAATTCATCTTCTGGATGTCAGGGCTCTAGTAAAATTAATTCTGCAAATTTTAAAAGAAGACCGATTCAACGACAATACCTACATTGTGGCGGATTCGGATCCCGTTGAATTGCATCAATTGTCCGATTTAATAATGAAGCTAGCAGAAGGACGCTATTACCGCCTGCCGGAATTCGTTTTTACGGCTGGTTCAACAGTCTTCTCTCTGCTGGGTCGCGTTGATTTAAAGACAAGCCTGCTGCTGATCAGTAAAAGCTGGTATTACGATATCCGACCGACGATTAATGATCTGAATTACGAACCCGTCAATACGTTGTCCCGAATAATAGAATATTTAAATCTGCCGAGAGAGAATGAGAATGAAAAATAAAGCGAATTTTTTCTTTCCGATTATCGACACGTGGGCTGGATATTTTGAGAATCCTGACGAAGGTTTGGGTACGACCTACGAGCGGTTTCTGTTACACGATTTTTTCCATAGACTTAAAGAAGAATACAAAATTGAAAGCGTTTTGGAAGCGCCTTCTTTCGGGATGACAGGGGTGAGCGGGATAAACAGCCTGTGGTGGGGCGGCGAAAAGGTTCAAACCGTTGTTGTTGACAACAATGTTGAAAGGTTAAGGTTGTCCAAAAAAATGTGGGATCGATTAAATCTGAAAGCCGGTTTTTTAGCCCTGAATAAATATGAAAAACTACCATTCAAAGATCAAAGCTTTGATCTCTGCTGGAATTTTGCCGGATTATGGTTTGTGAACGATTTGGATTGTTTTTTAACCGAGTTCGCCCGCATTGCGCGCAAAGTTATTTTTATTAGTATTCCCAATCGATTCGGTTTGGGCTATCAGATACGCCTCCGTTGGTCGGGAAGCGCAAAACCCGACTTGAATTTCGCCAATTTAAAGGCAAAACGGATCATTAAAAAACTGGGCGCTTCGGACTGGAAATTAAAGGAAAAGGGGTATTTTGATATTCCCCCGTGGCCCGATTTCCCCTTGAAAAAAGAGGTTTTGTTTGACAGATTGAAACTGAGTTTTTTAATTAAACGTCTCGGGAATAAAACAAATGGCTCCCAGAGAGGTATGAGCATCCTTGATTATTTTTCCGGAGAACGCCCGAAATTAAAAGAAGAGGTTCTGAAATTCGGATTTTTAGAGAAGGCTCCTTTCCCGGTCAGGCAGTTGTGGGCGCATCATCGATATTTAATTTTTACAAAGGAGTAAGATGGTCTCTGTAATAATTCCTTCATATAATTCGGAAAAGACGATTGCCAGTTGTTTACTTTCCTTAAAATCACAAACCTATGAAGGAGACTATGAGATCATTCTTGTTGACAGCTCCGATGACGGCACGCCTCAAATCGTAAAAGAGCGGTTCCCGGAAATCGATTTTTATCATTTCGAGCGAAAGACGGATCCAGGGACAGCCAGAAATTACGGCATCGAAAAGAGTCACGGAGAAATTATTTGTTTTATCGATTCGGATTGTGAAGCAGCTTCGGATTGGCTGGATCAACTAATATCCATTCACGAATCCTATCCCTATGAGGGCGTCGGCGGCTCGGTGGCAAACGGCAACGAACCGGATGCGGAAGTAGCCTGGGCGGGCTATATGGCGGAATTCAGAGAATTTTTGCCAGAATATCCGCCGAGAGAAGTGGAGCATATTCCCACATGCAATATTTCCTACAAAAGAGAAGTCTTCGAGCGTTTCGGAAAATTCAATCCTTCTTTTTATCCGCAGGAAGATCTGGAATTCAATTATCGATTGAGAGAAAACGGCGGCACCATTTTCTTTAATCCGGCGGCGCGGGTGTACCATAATCACCGAACCGGTTTTCGTCCCTTTTTACAACATCAAAAACGCGTTGGTAAAGTTACTTCGCAATTGTTGCGAATTTTACCCTTGGAAGGAGCGTTTTTAGCGCGAAACCGCTGGTTGGCGCTAATGGGCGTTCCGATTTTACCGATTGTAAAATTCTGGAGAACAATTAAGATTTTTAGAAAGTGGAAACCGGAATTATTAATAAAGCATCCAATGGCTGTGTTAATTTTGGCAATTGGGTTGATCCCCTGGACGTGGGGATTCCTTTTGGGAACATGGAATAATATCGATGAATAAACAACGCGCTTTAGTGATCATTCCCACATGGAATGAGGCGAAGAATATCGGTCAACTGTTGGAAGAGATCGTTGATAACTATCCGCAGGTGGATGTGCTGGTTGTGGACGCCCAATCGGAAGACGGCACCGGGAAAATTGTGACAGAAATGAGTAAACGACATCCCCAAATAAGGCTGATTACGCAGAAAGAACAGGGAAAGTTCGGAAACGCCTTAAAGTTGGGTTTTAAATACGCAATTGAACACGGGTACGATCCGGTTTTGACGATGGACGGCGATCTTTCCCATTCTCCCCGATACATTAAGGAATTCCTCGAAAAATCGGAGCGATACGACCTGGTGATCGGAAGCCGTTACATCGACGGCGTGCGGGTGGAAGGCTGGCGGTTCCGAAAACTTTTAATAAGTAAATTAGCCAATATGTTTGTTTCTTATGTGCTGGTAAAACCGATATGGGATTTCACTTCCGGATACCGTTGTTACCGAAAATTTTTTCTGGAGTCTATCAATCTGGACGAATTATACACCGAAGCCTATATTATCCAGATTCAACTATTGCACTTAGCTTACCAGAATCATTTTCGGGTTAAAGAAATTCCTTTTATTTACAAAGGCACTCCGGACGCGGTTTCAAAGGTAAGCAGGCACACACGGCACAAGACCTTCAGATATGTTTTTAAATTTCGCGCTCCGCTCTGGGAAATCTTCCGTCACCTGGTTTATTTAAAGCGCGAATACGAACGATTTGTGGATGAATACGACGAGTTTGTAAATCCGCCCGAATTGAAACATGAGGGTCGTTTTACGGTTAAGGATTATTACGGCATTAGCATAGGCGTGATGGCTTATAATGAAGAGAAGATCATCGGTAAATGTTTAAGAGCATTACAAAAGCAAAAGTTGAGCAGCGGCTCGATCGATGAAATTTTAGTTATTTCGTCCGGATCCACCGACAAAACAGATCAGATTGTTGAGGAATTCGCCCGATACGATTCGCGGATTCGGCTAATAAAACAAGCAAAACGCATGGGTAAAGCCAGCGCTATTAACGAATTTTTAAAAGACGTCAAAGGCGATATCGTTATTATCGAAAGCGCCGACACAATCCCCGGCGAAGAGACGGTGGAACATCTTGTGAGACCGTTTAAAAACGGAGAAATAGGCATGGTTGGCGCTCATCCGATTCCGGTTAACAAGCGCAACCGTTTTGTGGGATTTTGCGTGCACAAACTTTGGGAATTACACCACGAAATCGCATCGGATTCGCCAAAATGCGGAGAGATGGTGGCTTTTCGGAATATCGTTTCGCGCATTCCCAAATACACGGCTGTGGACGAAGCAGCCATTGAAGCCATTATTTCCAAAGCGGGCTTAAAACTGGCTTATGCTCCGGAAGCAATTGTCTATAATAAAGGTCCCGAAACCATCCGCGATTTTTTTAAACAAAGAAGAAGAATCGCCAGCGGACATCGCCATTTGCAGGCGCTGATCGGCTATCGGGTGACCACCTTAAACACTTCGCGGATAATCAGGTATGTCGTAAAATCGCAACGCTGGACGATAAAGGAAATTATCTACATGATGTTCCTTATTTTAATCGAAGCGACCGCGCGCTTTTTCGGTTTGCTCGATTTTTATTTACGCGATAAAAATCCGTTTATCTGGGACATCTCATTAACCACCAAGCACATCGAAGCACATTCGTGAAGCGTGACAAAGGCGTAATGAGTGTTCAGAAATTCAGATGTTAAGGTTAATAATTGCTCGGAATTTCAGAAATTGCGCGGTTTGTAAATAAGACCCCCCTTGCCTTCGGCGTTCCCCCCTTTGAAGGGGGGAAATTAAAAGGGGGGTCTTAAAATCAGAATAAATCGATATTTAACAAGGTCATGACTCGTGATGGGTGAAGAGTAACATTTTGTGTGCTTTGCGACTCCTTTGAGAACTTTGCGGTTTTATTTTTTTCCGCGCCCGGCAGATGAATTACAAAGTAACAAGGTTGACGGAGGAGTAAAATCGTAAATCCGAAATTAAATCTAAAAATTAAAATTTTAGCTCTTTTTTAATGACATTTGATTAAATGTAGATAATCATTTATACGCATTACGCATTACGCATTACGCATTACGATGATTGCAGAAGCCGCTTAACCCTTAACCCATAACGAAATAATAAAAAGTAAAGTCCTTTTTAAAATATGATTCTTAAACAACCCCGTTTTTTACTATTTGCTTCGCTTGCCGTCGGCATAATACTTAGATTGTTTTTTATTTTCGGGAATCATTACATCTCCCCGGACGGCACCCAGTACGCCTTATTGGGATATCATATTTTCCATGACGGACAGTATGTCAGCGAGGCAGGTCAATTCCCGGACATAATTCAACCGCCTCTTTATCCCTTAACGCTCGGTGTGTTTACTCTGATTTTTTCTCCGGAGCTTTCCGGCAAAATCGCTTCGATGATTTTCGGTTTGTTCTTGATTTGGGCGATTTTTGAATTTTCCTTAAGAATAAGCAAAAATAAAAGCCTTGCCGCAGCGGCTGCTTTTTTAATCGCCGTTAATCCGGCAATGGTCAGCGTTTCGTCTCAGGTGGCTTCAGAGGCTCTGTTTTTATTGCTGCTGTTCTTAATGTTTGCGCTTGTCTGGTTATACCTACAAAAGAAAAATTGGCAAAAACTGTTGTGGGCGGCGCTTGCAACGGGCGGCGCGTTTTTAACAAGACCGGAAGCTCTTTTGTATTTTGGAATGATTGTTCTAATACTCCTTTTGTGGCGTAAGCCATTTTTACACATTGCCGGCTATGTGTTAATTGTCTCGACGGTAATTTTAGCCTATTCCTCTTATACCCACAGTAAATTGGGGTATTGGACAATTTCGCCGAAAATAAATTTTGTGCGCACACACGGAACCCTTTCACGTTATTTTTTGACTCAGGATATCAAGACGGGGAAAAAAACAGATTTCAAGCAACATCTCCGTCGTTTACGTTATTCGTTGGCTCCGGATCGAAAAGAGTTGGCAACAAATGCTCTTTTTAATAAAGATCCTCAGATGATCCGAAGGTTGAAGATTAACAAGAGCCATAATCCCGATTTTACCCGATCGATAATTCTTTTGTTGAGATATGCCGCTAAGAATACACGTTTGTCAATTAAAAAATTTGCCGCGGGATTGGCAATGCCCTACCTGTTCTGGATATTTCTGATTGTCGGTTTGGCGGGTTTACGGCGCAGAAAGCACGGAAGCCTATTCGTCTATTCGGTTCTTTTTTTGCTTCCGACCGGGATAGTGATTTTTGCTACCGTTGAACAGCGGTTTTTCTTTATCGTTGCCATAATTTTAACTCCTCTTATGGCGAGGGGCTTTTTAAATATAATAAGATATTCCAAAAGATATCGGCGCCTCTCCGAAAAAGAGAACCTCGCGGGTTTGTTGTTAGCGGTGTTTACATTATTCGCCTGTTTTCCGGGTTATGCCCAAAATTGGAAGACGACCTCATCCAAAGATTATTATTTTCAGGCGGGGCAATGGTTAAAGCGTGAATTAAAGCCAAATAACAAGATTTCCGCCGCTGTTCCTCAGGCTGCTTTTTTTGCCGGTTTTAAATATTGCGTTTTACCTTATGCGCCGTTAGATTCGCTTGATTTATATTTGCAAGAAAAACAAGTTGATTATATTTTAATTGAAAGAAATGAGCAATTAAAACGACCGTGGAATTTAAATTTAGATTCCTTGCCAAGATTTTTAAAGCATGAGCAGACAAAAAAAATAGAAAACCATTAATTCATCCTTTTGCGAGTAAGTGAGGAGTTGTCCCATGAAAGAAAGAATGCAAAAAATTAAAAGACTAATTGATGAGGAGATTGATAAACGGTTACAAAACGATAATCCTTTAATTGAAGCGCTTTACAAGTCAGCCGCCTACTCCGCTGCTGGCGGAAAGCGCATCCGCGCCATTTTTGTTTTTTTGACGGGCGATCTGTTTGATGTGCCGGAGGAAAAGTTGATTAACTCGGCTTGCGCCATCGAATTGATTCACGCCGCCTCGTTGATTATGGACGATCTGCCATACATGGATGATTCTCAACTGCGGCGCGGCAAACCGGCAAACCATGTCGTCTTCGGGCAGGATGTGGCATTGTTGGCAAGCATCGGCTTGATTTCGGAAGGAATGCAACTGATTTTGAATGACGGGAAATTGACGGCAGACGAACGGTTGAAAGTCGGGGGCGTGCTAAGTTCTTCGTTCGGATTTAACGGATTGGCAGCCGGTCAGTTTGTGGATTTGAAGATTAAGGACAAACATGTGAATTTTGAGATTATCGAATTCATTAATCAAAAAAAGACTGCGGCTCTGTTCTCTGCTGCAGGAAGAGTTGCAGCCATTGTGGGACACGCCGACGAACAGCGCACCAAAGCAATCAAGGACTTTTCCGACGATATTGGCTTTGCCTTTCAGATTGTCGATGATATTCTGGATGTCATGGGCGAGGAAAAAATAGTCGGTAAAACCGTCGAACACGATAAAATGAACTTCGTCAAATTGGTGGGTATCGAAGAAGCGAAAAAATATCTGAAAGAATACCATCAAAAAGCGGAAAAAGCCCTGCAAATGTTCGGAAACAAGGCGGACGGTTTAAAAGAATTTAGTCAGTATCTCATTGAGCGGGTGCGTTAATCTCCTGAAATTCGTTAAAAGGATTTAAACTTAACCCGGACAAACCGGTAGCATACAGGAGAAAAGTTGTTAATAGTTATTGGTTAGCGGAAAGACGTGATGAACGACAAAGTGACGAGTCGTGATGCGTGATGAGCAATAAAAAATACAAAATAAAAAATAAAGAGGGATTGTCAGAAAGCAGTGAAGCCGGTCTTGCGTGACGAGAAACTGGAAATGCCGCTTAACGCTTACACCATTAACGCTTAACGAAAAGTGACCGGAGAAGCCGTTTAACCCTTATCGAATTCTGCTAAAAAAGCAAGAATTTAGTTGTCGAAATACCGACTTCCGCCGCCTTCTAAAGGAGAACCGGAAAGCGGCGGAGTTACTAAATTTAAAACAAACAAAATATTATTCCGTGTTTTCGGGAGTAAAGAGAATAGTTATATTGACCGATATTACATCTTTAGTAAACAGGCTCGGAATAAAAACATTCGGGTCTGTTTTTATCTTAAGAGCGCTTTTTGTAATTCCTGTTATACTTTTCAATCTTGTCCGCTCCGTACCGGGACAGAATCTGATTCCCGAAATCAAAAGAGACGATTTTAATCAGGTGCACGGTTGGTGGAGTTATCACCGAGACGGCAGCGCGGC
This sequence comes from Calditrichota bacterium, assembly GCA_024278715.1. Classification (GTDB taxonomy): domain Bacteria; phylum Calditrichota; class Calditrichia; order Calditrichales; family Calditrichaceae; genus Caldithrix. Next base: position 2,423 of record JAJRSN010000184.1, on the reverse strand, counting down.
AAATGATCTTCAGGCGATTGTCAACGGGGGCGGATATCTGCTTTTAAAATTACGCAATCCAGACGGCAAAAGAGAATGCAATGTCGGAATTTCGGAATTCCAGAATATTTACGGTAAAAAGTACGCCTATTTAGCCGTGGAAGCCCGAATCAAAGTTCTGAACCCCATGAAGCCCGGAAGCCGCGGATGGGGTTTTTGGAAGAGCAGCAAGCAGTTTGCCCTGAACAGCCTCGCCTGGTTTATGGAACAACAGGCTTCAACCGATCCTTCGCTTTTCTGGCAGTTGGTCGGAACCCTTGACGGCAATCGCCGATCGGTAAAACCCTGGAAGCCGGATCCGCAGAAATGGCATGTTTACCGAATTGAGCGCGATCTTCAAAAAAACACAACTCGTTATTTAATCGATGATAAGCTCTATTTTGAAACGCCCGGTCTTGTTCCGCGGGACAGGCTGTCGTTTCATTTATGGGTGGATAATCAGGTCTATTCCAAACGATCGGGAATCCTGCGCAACGGATGGAAGGGAGAAAGCACCGTCGTTGCCGACTATGTTCAAATTGAAACCAAAAGGCAAGATGCGCGGCAGGTTAAAATTTCAAATCCCAAAATTCTTTTTTACCGCCGGTGGAATAAAATTTTCCGCGGTAAAGGAGAATATCTTATTGACAAAATTGGATTCAAAGTTCCCGGGAAAAGGGTTTACATTTTAGCGACGGTACGAGCTGAGAGTTACGACGGGTTTGACGATCCCGATCAACTGAAAATTTATCTCGACGGAGAATCGGAATCTCCTGTTTTAAGTTTTGACGGAAGTCTGTTAAAAGGAAAAACCAAATCCGTTTTTATCGAAAAAAACCTGCAAAGCGGAAAACATAGCTTAGTAATCAAAGGACGGACAACGCCCCTGCTGTATGACGTTTTAGTGATCGACGCCGGAGGCGGCAAGCTGTTGATAAATGAATCGTTCGATAAACCGATTACTGATGAATTGCAGTGGAAATGGACGAACGTCAAAACAAAGAAAATTCTTTTTTATCTTGCGGCGAGTTTAAAAGAATCTCCTCTATTTAATCAGATTATTCCCGTTGATTCGCTTGAAGATTCGGATGACGATTTGGTGATCCGTTTTGACGGAAAAGCGGTTGATGAGAACGGTCGAGTTGACTTTTGCGGAAATAAGATTTTTGGGGAATGCCGGAACGCTTTTCTGAACAAAACTGTGAAGCCGGGTGAACATCAAATCCAAATTGGGATTAAGGGAACCCCTCGGATTCACCGTGTTTTACTGCTTCAAACGGATTAATGCGATGGGAAATCACGAACAATAAATTTAAAAAGGTTCTTCGTGACCTAAAACATTTTATTTGCGGCGGATTTAACCATATTTATAAAAGTTGCTTTTGAAAAAACGTTTATTTTTTAGAAGAGAGAAGAATCCATGATCGAATGGTTCTCCAAATACATCGGCTGGCGCAACTGGGCGGTATTGCGGTTTAATTCGGTTTTTGAAAACATTTTCGTCATTTTTTACATCGCTCTGTTGCTGAACAGGAATGATTCTGTTTTTATTGTCGAAAGTTTAATCTTTATTGTATTTAGTATCTTTGCCACCACGTACGGTTATTTAATTAACGATTATTCGGATATTGAATTGGACAAAAGGCATCGGAAACCCAACACCTTTGAAAATGACGCTCAAACAAAAGCGCTTGGAGTGATTGCCATAATTTTAGTCCTGAGCGTTTTAAGCAGTCTGTATTTTTGGAGTAAACCTTATTTTTTGATTTTAGCCGGAAGCTGGTTTTTGATAGCGACATTTTACAGTTTACCGCCGATTCGTTTAAAAGAGCGAGGGACGGTGGGAATCTTATTTGTTGTAATGGCTCAACGGTTGATTCCCGTTTTGATTTTGTTTTCCGTGTTTGAATTCTGGAACGGCTGGAACGCGGCGATTCTTGCGGTTTATGTGCTTTTCAGGGGATTCTCTTCCGATCTCAATCATCAGTTGGAAGATTATCGTAAGGATCGGCAGACCGGCACAAAAACGTTTGCCGTTAGCAAAGGGTACGCCCGGGTTCGGAAGGTGTTTCGCTTGTCGCTGCATCTGGAAAGGATCCTTTTAGCGGTTATTCTTGTTCAGTTGTATTTAGATGTCTTAATAGCCAACCGGATTTTAATGGCTTTTCTTTTGATTACGATTTTTGTGTATTTTATAAGTTTAGCCCTGCATTATTTTAAAGCCGCGTACGATAAACAGGAACGGAACAGTAATCCTTTTGATCCGGCTGCCAAAAATCTTGCTCAGTTTTTGCATCACGCCTATCCCTCCGTGGCGTTGCCTCTTGCTTTGAATGTTATTCTTACAATTGAATATCTGCCGTTTATTGTGTTGCTGTTGGTGCAAATTTTAATAAGGCAGTTGT
>JAJRSN010000183.1 GCA_024278715.1 Calditrichota bacterium | reverse complement strand
CAGCAAAAATAATACTCCTTGCCTTTGTAAACGGTACTTGCGGGCGGATGCCGCTTATCGATTTGCATTTTGCATACCGGATCTTTGACCATTTTATGACCCTCCTGTTTTAATGGATTTTGGTTTATCGTTGTTTTAACATGGTTAATTTGATTTTTGCAGATTTTTCACCTGCTTTTTCAATTCTTCCCTTTGTCTTTTGTATTCGCTTTCTTCTAACTCACCCGACTCAAAGGAAACGTCCAACAAGGCGATTTTCCGTACTAAGCGCTCCCGCTCCGCTTTTTTATCGATACCGGCGTCAATCGCTTTTTCTTCCGGAACATTCCGGCGGTTCTTTTTGATTTTAAGGTAAACCATAAAAAATCCGATTAACAGCAAACCTGTAAAAATACCGAAGAACAAATAGCTGGCGTTGAACGGCTTCCCTTTTAATCCCGATATGTTAAGCGTAAGCACCGAAGCCTTATTCAGACCGGTTGCCACAAACATCCGGGTGCGCGTTCCGGTCAGAGCCGTTTCTTTTATATTGGGTCCTGTAATCTGAATAGCGGGATCAAGGGGAATAATATCCAGCTCCATAGTGGAAAATGTAATAGGCTTGGAAATTTTCAGAGTTTTTTCGGGCGCGTCTATGCGATAAAAATAGGTGATCTGCTTCTTTCCCGGAGGAAATTCCATGGTGTCGTAAAATCCGCTTTGCTCAAATTCGATACAGCAACTCATGGCGCCCTTTCCAAGCTGCACCTCTTTTGCGTCGGGCGGAAGCTTATAAGTAATAGTTCGAAATTTTCCGTTCTTTGCCAGTCCCTTACCGATATAAGTACGGTCGCCTTTATTCTCAAAAACCACCACTTCTTTTATGTTTAAAAATCCCTCGCCCGGAGAAAGTATCATGTGATGCCTGAGCGCCGATATGTTGGAATCGCTTTGAGTGGTTTCGTAAATGATAATATCGCTTTGCGCCCTGGCTTGTTTTTTGGTTATAGAGACCGCGCGTCCGTAATACTTGATTCCCTTATAAGTGACCATCGGTTCATACGCCACATTAGAATCCTCCGGCACATCAGTAAACATAAACCGACCCTTGGAATCAACAGAAGCTACCACGCCGAGCGTCTTTTGCGCGGGATTTTGTCCGTTGCTCCGATATTCGTTGATCTCCACCTTTATTTCCGACGGCACGGTATAACCGGCTGTTCCGTTTTTTATTTTTCCGGTAAGAACGCCTCCTGAAGAAGAAGACAATAACAAACTCAGACTAAAAAATAAAACAAGAAAAACTCGATTCATTTTTATTCCTCCAGATATTTTGGGAATTACAATTTTTCCCCACAGTTAAAACAGTATTTATAACTCGCTTCATTCTTTTTACCGCATTGCGTGCAAAACTTGGCGTCGCCGCTTACCGGCGATGCGGTTTTCAGTTGCTGTTTGTATTTCGAAATTTCGCTTTCCAGATCGCCGCTCTCAGGCTCGCCGTTGTCAAATTCGTCGATTTTTTTCAGTACATGCAGCGCCCGGTTTTGATAATCCGTTTTAAGCTTCTCATAATCATCCGAAGCAATTTTTCCCATCTGAAACTCGAACTCAATTTCTTTGATACCCGATAGTAATTCGTTTTTTGTCTTTTTTAAAACGGATAAGTCAGGGTCTTCCAAATCAAAAGGCACGTAATGCAGACGATATTTTGTCTGAAATAAAGGATACAACACATATCCCAATATTCCCAAACTCAAAAAGGTTGCGATTACATAACTCATTCGCCCTCTCCTTCTTCAAATTTATCCAGTTCTTCCTTCAGTTTTTTGTTGTATTGCGCTTCCACTTCTGTCTGAAGCTTTTCTTCATCATCATGCTCCGAGTCAATACTCCACCGCCGCAGGGCTTTGTATAAAAAGAATCCTACTACAATTAATACCACAAAGGGCAGAACCCACGCCAGCAAATTAAATCCGCTTTTCGTGGGAGCGGACAAAATCCGTTCTCCGTATTGATTAACGTAGGTAGCGATTATCTTATCCTTATCCATCCCTTTATCAATCATGGCTTGAATTTGATTTCTCATTTTCGCCGCAGTTCCGCATTCACAGGTGTACAGAGCCATGGTGCAACCGCAGGTGCACATCAGGTTTTTTTCAACTTCGGATACGGTAGTCGAACTCCAAGCCGTCAGAGGCAGAAACAGAAAAATCAGAATTAAAACAAAGTTTACCGATTTCATAATTTCCTCACACAGTTTCTTTGTCGGTTTGATAAGTTAGTGATTCTTGGTACTGCTTTTCGGTTCCTTGCAGCATCTGAGACTCTTTTGATTTTTTCCGATAGGGCCACATCGCGATAATTGTTCCCAAAATTAACACATAACTTCCCCACCAGATCCATGCCACCAAAGGATTAATATGGGCTTTTATAAACGCCGCTCCGTCTTCGGTAACGCTTCCCAATATCAAATAAAGGTCTTCCTTATAATCCGATAAGATAGCAACTTCGGTCATGGTTTGTTTTTGTAATTCATGATAGTGTTTGGAGGGATGCAAAAGACCTAAATCTTCTCCGTCGCGTTTTACCTTGATAGTCGCGCTGATGGCTTCTGCGTTGGCGGTTTTAAACTGATCGACTCCCATAAAGGTTAACTCATAATTCTTAATTTTGAGAACATCCCCTTTTTTCATCGATTGTTCCTTTTCGGTTCCAAAGGCGGAAGAGCCCGTAATTCCTATAAACATGAGCATAATACCGATATGGACAATAAAGCCGCCATATCTGCGCCTGAATTTGAACAACAGATTTTTAAAAGCGATAAAAACGTTGGCGTCATAGTGCATCCTGGCTCTCACGCCGCGATAAAATTCCATGAACACGGTGGTTAACACAAAAGCAATCAGAGCAAACGACATCAACGGGTATATGCTGCGAATTCCCATTACAAAAAGAAATATTAACGCCACGGCAAAAACGCTCACCGGAATAACGAAATTACGCAGAAAGTTATTGATACTGGCTTTCCGCCACGAGATAAGCGGACATACGCCTGTAAGAAGAATCAACGCGATACCGATGGGAACAGTAATGGTATTAAAAAACGGCGGACCCACGGTAATTTTGATTCCCCTGACCGCTTCGGAAATAATGGGGAACAACGTACCCCAGAGAATTGCAAATGCGGCGCCTATTAAAATCAAATTATTAAAAAGAAAGGTGGATTCACGCGATAAAAAGGAATCCAGCTTGTTGCGGCTGCGTAGTTCTTCCTGCCTTGTCAAAATTAAATAAAGCGAGAATAAAATGGAAGTACTTAAAAACAGCATAAAGATATATCCCAGGTTGGATTCTCCGAACGAATGAACCGAGGAGATAATCCCGCTTCGCGTAATGAAAGTGCCCAGAATGGTAAGAAGGAAGGTGATGATAATTAAAGAAACGTTCCATATCTTCAGCATGCTCTTCCTTTCCTGAATCATCACCGAATGAAGAAAAGCAGTGCCGGTTAACCAGGGCATAAAAGAAGCGTTCTCAACCGGGTCCCAGCCCCAGTATCCTCCCCAGCCTAATTCCACATAAGCCCATTTGGCGCCCAATATGATACCGATGGTCAAAAGCAGCCAGGAGAATAAAGTCCAGCGCCTGGTGGAAGTAATCCAATCGCTATCCACCTTGCGGGTAATAAGCGCGGCAATGGCGAAAGCAAAAGGAATTGAAAAGCCCACATATCCCAGATAAAGAGTGGGCGGATGAAAAATCATCCCCGGATTCTGTAACAACGGATTCAGCCCCTGACCATTGGCAATGGCAAAGCCCAGTTTTTCAAAAGGATTGGTAAAAAACACCAACAAAAAGAGGAAGAAAATCAGAATACCGGCAAGTGTTGCATTTACATACGGCATTAATACAAGATTTTTATTACGATTCTGGCGAATTACAATAATTGTAAAAAGCGCCAACAACCATGCCCAGAAAAGCAACGATCCGGCTTGCCCCGCCCATAAAGCGGAAAAAGCATAAAAAGCAGGCAGATTGTTGCTCACGTGATCCGCCACATAGCGTAATTCGTAATTTTTAGTGACTAACGCCTGACCCAGAACAAAAATAGAAATACTTAAAAGCAAAAAGCTGCTATTAAAAGCACGGTGACTGCTCACCAGAAATTGACCGGATCGGTTTTTTATGCCTATTAGCGAAACAAATAGCGCATAAAAAGAAAGAACAAAACTCAACATTAATCCAATCTGACCAAGTTCAATCATTACGGCTCCTTTCCTTAGGATTTTGTATCTTCTTGGTATTTTGACGGACATTTAACCAATATTTGTTCGGCTTTTATAACCTTATTTTTTTGATCAAGAACCCCCTGAACAACAACCTGAATGCCCGGTTTGAAATTATCGGGAACAATTCCGTTGTAATTGACTTTTAGCGTATAATCCGGCTTTTTCAGATCCTGTAACATAAAACTTATTTGTCGGGTTGAAGAATTGCTTTCAATGGAGCCCGGCTCGACAATTCCGGCTACCTGCAAAGTTTCGTTATCCTTGTTTGCAGTTTTAGCGTCCAATTCACTCACATTTACATAAACCATCATGGCGCCGTCCATTCCCCGATACACTAAAAATCCAAAGGTAATCAGAATTACAATGAAACCGACAACATATTTTTTTCTTATGCCCATCCTATTTCCTCCGATAGATAGTTACTATTTTCCAAAAAGGTTTTTATTCTTCAATATGGCTCTTGTAAAGTTCTTTCTCATCCGGATCCGGATCATCGGTTTCGCAGTCCGAGCACCCGCCTCCGGAGCCGCCGTGACAACAACCCGCATCTCCTTTAAACATTTCAATAACAGATTTTGAAGACCGGTACAATAAATAGAACAATCCGGCGATAACGATCGATGACACCGCTATTCGAATCAATAAATCCAACATGCATTCTTCCCTTAATTGGTTTTAATTATCAGAAATTTCTACAAAGATTATACCATCTATTTGGTTAGTTCTAATAATTTTCTAATAATTAAGGAGTTACAAATTCTGGAGATTGAGGCGCTCAGATCGGATTGAAGAATATTCTACAGCGATTTAACAATATTCTACACTATTTCCAGTGAAGGGAAAATTAATCGGGAATTTGTCAGCCGCAAATCGCAAAAAAGAGGCGTTGAGTGCGGGGGCGGTTAAACCGACAGATCCGCAAATCCGGAATTTACAACCGCTTCTTCCGGTAACGTATTATCCGGAATTTCAGCCCATTTTATTTGAGTGATCAATGAACGTACGGCGCTTAGAAGATGAAGAAGAATAAGAAAAGGCTCGGGCTGGCACGGTAAATTTTCTATCTCCGCGCGCCTTAACCGCTTCGATCCTTAAATAAAGAAACGACGCGGCGTCCGGATTGTTAACTTTGCATCGATCGGAATAACTATCAAGCCAACCGCCGACATTTACGAAAAGTCCCGAATCTTTACGCTCGGATCATCTTGACAAAAGAAACGGTAAAACAGCGAATTTTGTTTTAGGCGTCAATCAACCCGAAAATCATTTTAGGAGAATTTATTTTTTGACACGTAAATAATATCATCTTTGATATTAACTTTAAAAACCTGCAGAGGTCTTGGGGGCGGTCCGGCTATATTGATTCCGTTCAGATCATAATGTCCGTTGTGGCAGGCGCACCATATATGTTCAAAATCGGCGCGGAACTGAACGATACATCCGAGATGCGTACAAATGGCGCTAAAGGCTCTGATATCGCCGTCTTTTGTTTTTAACAAAATAACCGGTTCTCTTCCGTAACGAATAATCTTACCTGAATTGGGTTTTAAGTCCGAAACTTTTCCCGCTTGCACGCTTGACGGAGAAACATCGGTTGTCTTTGGCGGCTCCAAAAAGCGAATGATTGGATACAGAACAGACCCAAACAGTCCCACAATTCCCGTGTTGACTAAAAAATTTAAGAATTTTCTCCGTAAAGGCTGCGGGAGGTCATTTTTTTGTTTTTGCTTTTGATTCTCCGACATTTTTCGCCTTCTTTCTTATTTTAAAATTTCTGTAATTTAACGGTATGTCCGGGTCCCACACCGATAGTGCGACCCAAAACATCGATACGCCATTGTGTGCAATAAGCGCATTGGGCGCCGCCCTCATCCACGCAGGCTTTTCCGGGATACAATTGATAGCTTTGGCGGTATTTTTGCGGCGTCATATTGGGCATAAATACATTGGCGCCGCGCTGCAAAGCCAATTGTCTTCCGCCCTTGTGGGGATGAGCGTCAAAAGCGGTTGTGGCGGGAATATGCGCATCGGGATTTACCAAACGCGTAACCGCTAAAACGCGCAGGCAAAATTCCAGCTGGGGGCGTTTGCCAACCTGCAATAAGGGCGTTTCCGGATGCGGAATAAAAGGACCGATTCCGATCATATCCAGATTCAATTCTCTGCACAATAAGATATCATGAGCAATATCTTCGATTGCGGCACCCGGCAGACCGATCATGAATCCTGAGCCAGTTTGCACACCCAAATCTTTCAAATTGCGGATGCAGTTCAGACGTTTGTCATAATCATCATCGGGATGCAAAGCCCTGAAAACATCGCGGTTTGAAGTCTCGAAACGAATTAAGTACCGATCCGTTCCGCAATCGCGCCAGTACTTATATGTATCTCGATCCCGCTCTCCCAAAGACAATGTCACCGCCAGATTGGTTTCAGCCTTGATGCGTCTGATCAACTTACCTATCAAATCGCGGTTAAAGCGCAAATCTTCGCCCGATTGCAGCACAACGGTAGTTATGCCCAACGGTTCCATTTCGACTGCCGTCCGGACAATTTCATCAATAGACATCCGATAACGCTTCAATTGCCGGTTATCCCTGCGAATGCCGCAATAGAGACAGTTTTTTCTGCAATAATTCGAAAACTCGATAATTCCTCTTAAAAAAACGGCGTTGCCCATAAAACGTTCGCGAACGCGATCAGCCAAATCATAAAGCCAGTTGACGTCCCGCCGCTCTTCCGACATGAGCAAAGAAACGATTTCATCCTTACTCAGGCTTTTATTCCGAAGAACCTTGTTTTCTATTTCGGCTTTAAATATTTCAGATAAGCAATCTTCCGACATCGTTTTTTGTCCGCTGCTAAAATTCAACAAAAAATCGGGTAACATCCCAATTTCAACGGCGTACGGGTCGTTTAATTATTACTTAAAATACAAAATCAGAATGTTAAAGAAAAAATTTTTCTGTACACGCTTTTTTTAAACGCAAAAACAGAGCGGCTCCCCCGCCGGAGAACCGCTCTTTTAACAGACAGCGCATCACTGCAACTGCCGGATTTAACCGATTATTTCTGATGCATGCCCTTTTTCATGTCTTTCTTTTTCATATTAGGGCAATCCTTCTTGTGCTTTGTCTGCAAATTCTGCCATTTTTCTTTTTGATCGGGTTTCAGTAATTTGAGCATGGCGTTGGCTGTGTTGTAAGCTTCCACTTGTTTGTCGATAGAAGATTTGCTGATCTTTTCGAGAACTTTACGGATTTCGGCGCTGCTGGCATTGCTTTCGACCAGCGCTTTTAAATCGATCTGGGCTTTTTCGATTTGTGCTTTTTGATCGATGGAGAATTTCTGAAAATTGTCCTGAAGTTTCTTAAGCTGTTTGGTTTGTTGATCAGAAAGACCCAATTCTTCTTTCAGCGTCGGCAAACGTTTAATAACGGGCATGGATTTACTCAACAAGGCGCTCATTCCCTGACACATCATTCCCTTGTCGTGCATTTTTTCCATCATTCCCATCATTCCTTTGCCTTGCATCATGCCCTGACCCTGCATCATTCCGCTACCGCTTTTCATCATCTTGACGGAATCGCCTTGCATCTTGGCACCCGGATGGTGTCCTGCCTGTGTATCCTGTGCATTGACAGGATAAAAGAACAGAACGATTGATAAAATACTTAGAATAAAAATCATCTTACGCATGATTCACTCCTTTTGTTAAATTGTAGTTATTATACACATCAGTACAGTTATAGTTCAAACTCATTAATTTTTTTTCACCTTTAACAGTCTTGCGTTGAACGCTACAATCACCGTGCTCAACGACATAAGAACCGCGCCCATTGCCGGGCTGAGTATGATTCCCGCGGTGTAAAGAACGCCCGCTGCCAGCGGAATGGCAAAGGCATTGTATCCCGTAGCCCAGGCAAGATTTTGCACCATTTTGCGATAAGTTGCCTTAGCCAGGGTAATAATCGCCACGGCATCCATGGGATTGCTGTTAACCAGAATAATATCCGCCGTTTCGACAGCCACATCGGTACCGGCTCCGATTGCAATACCCACATCGGCAGTCGCAAGCGCCGGAGCATCGTTAACGCCGT
>JAJRSN010000182.1 GCA_024278715.1 Calditrichota bacterium | reverse complement strand
GCTTTTGCACCGACGGAACCTTTTCCGTGGAAATTTCTACGCCAAGATCGCCCCGGGCGACCATCACGCCGTCCGCTTCCGCAATAATGGCGTCCAAATTTTGCAGAGCCTCGGGTTTTTCTAACTTTGCAACAATAGGCACTGCGCGATCGCCTAAAAATTTTCGCAGTTCTGCAATGCTCTTAGCGTTCCGCACAAACGAAAGAGCCACATAATCCACTCCGTGTTCGACGCCAAACAAAACATCGTTTTTGTCTTTTTCCGTTAAAGATGGCTCCGAAATTTTTACTCCGGGTAAATTAATGCCGCGACGATCGTAAAGACTGCCGCCGTTGATTACTTCACAAATAACGTCTTCATGCGCTTTGGACTTTACTCTTAACTTAATTAATCCGTCATTGACCAATATGTTGTCGCCCGGCTGAACATCGTTCGGCAATCGTTTGTAGGTTGTGCTGACAATGGACTGATCTCCCAAAATCTCGCGGGTTGTTATGGTAAACCGGTCGCCCGGCTTAAGATGGATGGGCGGATTCTTAAATTTACCGATCCTGATTTTAGGTCCCTGTAAATCCTGCATTATGGCTACGGGTTTTTGCAATTCGTCGGCGATTTTTCGGATTCGTTCTATTTTTTGCCGGTGCTCTTCATGGGTCCCGTGCGAAAAATTCAGTCTGGCTATGTCCATCCCGGCAACAATCAATTTTTTAAGCGTTTCCTCGTCTTCGGATGTCGGTCCTATGGTGCAAATAATTTTAGCCTTGTGGTCAAAAAAATCTTTCATGGTTTTTCGCCTTTTTTAATCCATTGTTTTAAAAACGTGAAGAATTTGGTTTTATCGTAACTTTTGTCTTTTTCCAGCAAAGCCGTGTTCTGGGAATATAAAAACGATCCGTCGCTTTCCAGAACAAAAAGGTGCGGATATCCGGAAATTTTGGGAAAACGCGACAAAAAGCGCTCGTTCTTGTTTTCTTTACCGTAATAAACTTTCATCCAAATAAAGTTTTCTTCGATAAATGATTTTAAATCGGCGTCGGTTTCAATAAATTTATCCATTCTTCTGCACCAGATGCACCAGTTACCGCCGACATCCAGAATAATTCGTTTATTTGTTTTTTGCGCAAAAACCACGGCTTCTTTCAAATCTTTTTCCGGATCACGATTCGGATCGAATTCTTTCACGGGTTGATAAGACTGCAAAGGGATAAATAACAACAGGCTGAAAAAAATCAGATTTTTAAACATCGGGGGCTCCTTTTTAGTTTTCGGAAGACCAGGGAATTGTAATATTCAAAGCCTTTAATTTTTGTTCAAATTCAAGGCGTTCGATATTTCCGGTTAATTTTCCCTCTTTGTACGTTAACCAGCCGAATTCCTCCGCTAATTTCAGAGCCTCGTCTTTATTGCCCTTGTAAAGCGCACTTAAAATTTCCCTTTCTAAACGCGAAAAGGTCTCCGCCTCCAAAACATAATCCTGAAACGCTTCCCAGACCAGAGGAACCCAGCGGCTGACAATTTTCTCGCCGATAATTTTGGCATATTGACGTATTTCGTATTGAGCGTGCTCGTCCATTCTTAAACGCAAAAAGTGCAAAAGATTGTGTAAATCGATTTTCCAATAAGCCTCGGTGTAAGTGCAAAGAGGCAAATCTTTGCGTGCCTGCTCGCGCGCAACCCCGCTTTGTAAACGCTCCTCATAAATCTGTCTGCTCAATTCATGGAGTTGTTTTTCCTTTACGCTAAGTTTCGCTCCTTGTTCCGTATCCAAAAAACCCTCGCTGCCCTGACGATTGCTAACGGCTTGCAAACGCCATGAATCGGGAGACGTTTCGTAAGCGGCGTCTATGGCGATGGAATACCGCGTTGAATACTCGTTGACATTTGCCGTACGGTGACGAATCCATTGCCGCCAGGTATCCATCGGAACCCGCACATGAAATTTGATTTCGCACATTTCAAAAGGCGTTGTGTGCTTATGCCGCATCAAATAACGGATTAATCCCCGATCCTGATGCCGTTTTTTTGTGCCTTTTCCGTAAGAAACCCGTGCTGCCTGAACAATGGAAGCGTCGCTGCCCATATAGTCAACCACCCGCACAAAACCGTCATCCAACACCTTAAAAGGCTTGCCTAACATCGCTTCAACGGCTTCAACCGTCGGACGCTTAATTTCCTCAAATTCTCGTTCCAATTTTCCGCCTCTCTTTACACAAATCCAAACTTGCAGCAATTTAGTTTGTATGTTTAAAATACTCAAATTTTTTAACGACCGAACAATTTTAAATCAAATACCGCTCATTCGCGGTTTAATAATTCTTTTAGATTTTTACCCTTTTAACAGTATTATTATTGACTATTCCGTTTGATTTATTATATTTTGTCTATTATTGAATTAATTAAGAACCCGATGAAAGAAAATTCAAAAGAAACAGATTTTTTCTGCCCCTTATTTTGCATGGGATGGCAAAGGGGCTTGAACAATGCTTAAAAAAGAATGTCTGCATATTAAAATAAATACCGATGACCTTTTATGAATGCATCGTTAATAATCAGTTTTAATTTTTTGTTTGTTTTATCTCATTTGGTGAAAGCCTCGATTTAATTAAAAACAACCGTGCGTCCGCTAAATATAGAGCATCTTAAAAATGAAATTTTTTAATTGTAAAAGGAGTTTTATTTTTTTCGTAATAATTAGGATAAACCTATGAAAATGAAACGTAATTTAATAACGCCCGTTATGTTGACCGTCATCTTTCCGATATTAATTTTAGTGTCCGCCGCTTATTTGGCTTTTCGCAGTATTACTTTTATTGATGATAAGGTTCAATGGGTGCAACACACCAACCACGTCCTGTTTGCCCTCGATGAATTCCAGCTAAAATTGGATCAGACTCAAAGTCAAATGATGACTTTTCTGCTTTCGCCCAATGAAAATATTTTGGCTCGTTATCACCAACTTAAAGAAGAGACAAAGAGGGCTTTTGAAAGGTTGCGACAATTAACGATTGATAACCCCGGTCAACAGGGAAGATTTAAAAAATTATCAGACTTGCTTTCCGAAAAATTGTCAATACTCGATCAAGGTCCGATTATTTACAAAAAGAAAGGAATAAAGGCAACATTAAAAGTTTTGCAGGATCCCAAAGTTGAACGAATCTCAACCGAAATCCGGCAGCTCCTTCACGGAATTGTAAATATTGAGATGATATTGCTTGTTCAAAGAAGTCAGGAAGTGGTGGCTTCTTTGCAGATGACCAAAACTAAAATTTTGATGGAATTTATTATTGCGCTGCTTCTTTTGGGGTTGGGCAATGTTATCATATATCGTTCTTTATTGGTTCAGGGAAGAATAAGAGCGGAACAGGAAAAACTCGACGCTCTGAACAGCGCCATTATAGAAACCGCCACCGACGGCATTCTTACAATTGATGAAAACGGCATAATACAAAGCTTTAATCCTGCGGCGGAAAAAATTTTTGGTTACACCACCGAAGAGATTATGGGGCAGTCTATCTTTAAGCTACTGCCGGAGAGCATGGAAAAGAAGTACAAGGAATATTTAAAGAATGCCAAGGATAATGAAGAAGAGACGTTTTTTGCCGGCGGGCGAGAACAGTTTGGCGTCCGAAAAGACGGAAAATTAATACCTTTAATGATCTCGACTTCCAAAATCAGACTAAACAGCGATCACTTTTTAATTTCCGCCATCGTTCACGATCTTAGTCAACACAAACAAAATGAACGCAAACTTTTGGAGCTATCCACCCGCCTTCGTTTGGCTACGCATTTTGCTGGTATCGGTATTTGGGAATGGGATATGGTAAACAACAAACTGCTTTTTGACGACATGACCAGAAAATTAACGGGCGTTTCATCCAAAAAGTTTAACGGTATAAAAGAAGAGTGGGAAAAGATCGTGCATCCGGAAGACCTTCCCGAATATTATAAAGGACTTCACGCCGTGCTCGAAAAAAAGGAAAAAGAGTTCAGCATCGAATATCGTATAATAAAACCGGGCGATCAAATTTGTTACCTCAAGTCCCGGGCTCTCATTCAATATGAAAGATCCGGGCAACCGATTAAGATGGTCGGTGTTAGCTGGGATATTTCCGACCTGAAAAAATCGGAAGAGATTCAGCGGAAAGCCAAAGATTTAGCCGAAAAAGCCAATCGCGCCAAAAGCGATTTTTTAGCCAATATGAGTCATGAAATCCGTACTCCGCTTAACGCCATCATTGGTTTGAATCTTCTGTTGCGCAACACTCCTTTGGATGCAAAGCAAAAAGATTATGTGGGAAAAATTCAATTGGCTTCATCCAGTCTTTTAGGCATTATTAACGAGATTCTTGATTTTTCCAAAATCGAAGCCGGAAAGCTAAAAATTGAACATACCAAATTCAACCTTGATCTGGTGATGAACAACCTATCTCAGATCATCTACTTAAAAGCCCGCGAAAAGGGACTGGAGCTCCTTTTTTACATGGAACCCCAAATTCCTCCGACTTTAATAGGCGATCCGCTGAGGGTTTCGCAAGTTCTGATGAACCTGATCAGCAACGCCATAAAATTTACGGAATACAGACAAATTATTGTTTCCGCAAAAACATATAAAAAATCCAAAAAAAATATCACGTTAAAATTCTCCGTAAAAGATACCGGTATCGGAATTTCTGAGGATAATCAAACCCGGCTTTTCAAGTCATTCTCGCAAATAGATACCTCGGTTTCGCGTAAATACGGCGGAACCGGTCTGGGATTGAGCATCAGCAGAAGACTGGTGGAAATGATGGGCGGAAAGATATGGGTTCAAAGCGAAGCGGGAAAAGGAAGCACCTTCTTTTTTACGGTCAAGCTGGGTTATGAAGAGAAAAAAGACAAAACGTTTTTCCAACCGCCGGTCGAGTTACGTAATATGCGCATCATGGTCGTGGATGACATTAAGGATATCAGAGAAACCATTAAAGAGCAACTCGAAATATTTTCACCCGATACGACAACCGTTGCTTCGGCTGAAGAGTGTATTCTTGAATTGCGCAACGCTTTGATCAGCGGCAGCAAGTATTATGATTTGATAATTATGGATTGGAAATTGGAGGGAATAAACGGTCTGGAGGCTGCCAAACAAATCAAAAAGGACCCCGAAATCATCCATAAACCTAAAATAATTTTAATGAGCGCCTATATAGACAAAGAGACTCTGAACACCGATCATTCGGCTTTTGAGGGGTTTATCACCAAGCCTTTTACCTTATCCACTCTGTTTAATATCATTCTCGAAGTATTCGGGAAAGAGGCGCAAAAAGAGTATTCCACCTCCGGCATTATTGCCGTTATCCCAACCGGCTTCGACGAAATTAAAGGAGCGAAAATTCTATTGGTTGAAGATAATGTGCTCAATCAACAGGTTATTAAAGAGCTGCTCGAGAATGAGGGCTTTTTTATAACCATTGCTCAAGACGGTCAGGAAGCGGTGGAAAAAGTTTTTAAAAGCGCGGACACGGAGCCTTACGATTTGGTGTTCATGGATTTACGGATGCCCAAAAAAGACGGTTATGAAGCCACGCGGGATATCAGAGCGCACAAGCAATTTGAGATGTTGCCCATTGTCGCTTTAACCGCCGATATTGCCGCCGGAGATATCAAACGTCAGTGTATTTCAGCTGGCATGAACGACGTTTTATCCAAACCCATCGAACCAAACGAACTTTACTCCATGCTGGTTAAATGGATAAAGCCGGGAAGTCGCGTCGCTTTCGAAGCTCAGAAAACAACCGAATCGAAAGAAATCGAGATTCAAAGAACCCTGAGGGAGCTCTCCGAAATTGACTCGGCGAGCGGTTTGATGCGGGTTAACTACAATTACAGGCTCTATGCCAAAATGCTTATCAAATTTAAAAACAATTACGCTAACTTTATCGACGAACTAAAAGCCGCCCTTAATCAGGGCGAAATCGAACGCTTTAACCGCATGATTCATACGCTTAAAGGAGTGGCGGGAAATTTGGGAATGTCCGGATTACAGCAAGCCGCACAACGCCTGGAATCCAATATCAGAAATAATCGCATGAATAACATTGAAGACCAGTTGCAGCAAACGGAAGACATATTGAAAAAATTGTTAAACTCTCTGAATACTTTTGGAGAGCATGTTAAAGATCACCTTAAAGACGAAGAATTATTGTCTTCCTCAAAACCCGAAGAACTTTTAAAAGAGCTAAACGAGTTGCAAAAACTTTTGACAACCTACGACGCTACATCCGTGGAAAAAATTGAGCGTTTGATCCAACCCTTAGTGAATGCCGGTTTTGATGATCAAGCCAAACAATTGTCCGATTTCATGGAAAAATACGACTTTGACGCCGCATCGGATATTGTGAGCGAAATTATGGAATCCGTTACCAAAAAAGAAAAATAAAAAACAGAGAAGGAATAAGAAGACCCCCTTTATTACGGAAATCGATGATTTCCCGGCAAAATATCGATTTATCCCTTTATTTATTTTTAAGTCTTTTTTAAATTTCATATTTTATTGCCAATAATAACCGATAGACTTTTAGTTATGATTAAAATTATTTTGAGCGGGAAACCCGGAAGCGGAAAAAGCTTATTGATTTCGGAGTTTTACACCGACCTCGGTTCTCTGATGAACATGAAGGGGTTTCAGATTATTAAACGTTTCGACGAAAAGGACAAACTTAAGCGTTTGGACTTTTTTAGGTTTTCCCGCGGGGATATTCTTTTCTCAGTGGATCTTTCTTCTTCGGCGCCTTCGCTTTTATCTCAAGTTAATCCGCACATTGAAAAAATTCTGGATGAACTCAGCATCTTTCAAATGGTTGATATTTTCTTATTTGACGAGCTGGGTTTAATCGAAACGGAAGTAAAGCAACTTCAGCAGCAGATAATTACTCTTTTTTCTTCGCGCATTCCCGTTATTGCCGCGGTCAATTCTCAAAATTTAGACCGCATCGAATACCTCCTGAACAGGTTCAAAATAAAAGTTTTAGACCTTGACTCTCAAGACGCGGAAAATATTTATCTGTTATTGATAAGGGAGCTTTATGACTACTAAGACAGGTCCGTATCTCAATAAAGATCAGATCAAAAAAGTGCTGGAAATTCTGGAACAGGTTGACGGCGGATCGCAAACCGCGCTTAATTTCCAAACGCCTTTTCAACTGCTCATTTCTACCATGCTGGCTGCCCAGAGCACGGACAAAAGGGTGAATATTGTGACCGCGCAATTATTTAAAGACTATCCCGACGCCAAATCAATGCGTCACTTAACGGAAGAAAAACTTCGGGAATATATCAAAACGGTAGGTCTTTACAAATCAAAAGCCAAAAACATTCTGAACGTCTGTAAAATTTTAGACGAACATTATGACGGAGACGTTCCCGACACCAGAGAAGAGTTGATGCAATTACCGGGCGTGGGCAGAAAGACGGCTAATGTTGTGTTGAGCATCGCCAAACAAGTGTCCGCCATTGCCGTGGATACCCACGTTTTCAGAGTGAGCAACCGGATCGGACTGGCGCGGGCTAACAATGTTCTGAAAACCGAAAAGCAACTGATGCAAAATATTCCGCAGGAAAAATGGTCGCAGGCGCACCACTGGTTAATCTGGCACGGACGTAAAATCTGTAAAGCGCGTACCCCTTTGTGCGGTCAATGTCCCTTAAAAGATATTTGCCTTTACTACCGCAGATTAAGTTGATTACACGGATTTCGCAGATGAAGTTGAGGTTTTATTTTGGGATTTTTAGCGCTTAAACAAGAAAATTTGTTTGCGTTTCAATTTATTGTTTTTTCCCTTTGAATTCTTGGCGACTCCTTTGCGAACTTTGCGGTTATCTTTTATCGAAAATTAAGCTGATAACACTTACTTGCACAAATGGCGAGAAAATTTTTATTCTTTGGTTTTTGCGTTTAAACAAGAAAATTGGTTTTCGTTTCAATTTCTGTTTTTTTCTTTGAACTCTTCGCGGCATACCTTCTTTTGAATATCAACGCGAGCGGCATTCGGAAGACTTGCCGTTGGCGTAAAGAGCAAATCAAAAACGGAATATTAAGCGCTTGCCTTTTTCCGGTTAAGGCGCGTTTTCTTCCCGCCACAGCCTATTTTTCAAGATCAATGCCCGCTCTTAATATTTGCTTTAATTGAGAAGAATTTACTTTCAACAATCCGTTCGGAACGATTCGGCGCGTGAGTTCGCGGTAATTGGGTTCTTTCCTAAATACTTTTCCAAACAACGGCAGCGCCTGTTCCATTTTTCCGATATTCACCAAAGAAACCGCGTGCCAGTATTTCATCTCTTCGTTTTGGGGGAACATGGCTTCAGCAGCGCCGTATTCACGCAAAGCCGCCGCTTCGTCCCCTTTTTCAATTGCCAGATCTCCCTTATTCATGTGCTCGTAAGCCCGGTAAACCCTGAGCACACGTTCCATTTCCGCCACGGCTTGCGGATTGTCTTCCACCCGTAAATCAATAACCACGTCTTTCCAGACTTTGCCTGTAGGCTGAATTTTCACGATCTTGATTGCCGCCGATTGCTGTCCGCGAATATCGCCGCCCGCTTTCTGCGCCGCCTTTAATGCAGCCATCAAACGCTCCGCCAAAGGACCATTGCTTTTTTTGAAGGCTTCTGCCATTGCCGGAACCACCTCTTTATTGAGCATCATATTAGCCTGAACCGAAAAACCCTCGCCGGTAAGGTGCGACGCCTCCGCAATGCACTTTTTACCCGTGTGCGTTGCCACCCGACCCTCGACATCGAGCAATGCCATCTGACGGAAATCCGCGCCTTTGTCGTCTGCTAAAAGTTCTTTCAACGCTTCATCCGGCGATTTACCCGCTTTCATTAATTCCAATCCTCTGGGTCCAAAAGAAACATTCACCAGCGATTGCGTGGCAACAACCCCGACGCCCGCCTTTGCCCAGGCTACTATCGATCCCACTGAAAACCAATGTGATTGTACTGCTACTCCCATTTCGCCGTTCTCTTTGTCAATGGCGACAATTGAAAAAGTGTTGGTCAGCGGTTCGCCATTGAGGGTCTGCGCCGGGAGATGCGCAAATAATATTAAAGACAAGATTATTACAAACAGCGCTTTTAAGGACATACTTCCTCCTCTTGTTTTTTTACCAAACGCAAAGATAAATAATCAACCGATGAAATGCTATTTTAACTGATAATCCGAAGTTGTTTGCAAAAAATGTTCGATAAGATTTAATTTGTCGTTTGACGGAGAAAGGTAATTCGCCACGGCGGAAGCGGGAATGTTGTAGTACTTTTTAAGATAATAACTCATAATGCGGTCGTTAAATTCGGGATGAAACTGCACCCCCCAGATTGAGGGCGGTAAAAAGAACGCCGCGTGTTTATCCATATTAGTTACGGCTAAGTTAATCGCGCCGGGCGGCAGATTAAAAATAGTTTGTCGGTGGGACATAAAGGCTAAAAATTCTGAAGGACGACCGCGGAACAAAACATTTTTTCCGCCTTCATTTGTTAATGTAACCTTAACAGCGCCAAATTCATCGCCTTTGAGATTATCGCCTGCCTCGCCGCCAAACGCCAGCGCCAAAAGCTGATGACCAAAACAAATACCAAGCACGGGAACGCTCCGCTCTCTTGCTTGTTGTAAAAAGCTTGCCGTCTGTTTCATCCAGCCCGATTCTTCGGTTACCATGGCATGAGAGCCAGTGACTATTACCGCTCGTATCCCGTTAAACCGTGGCAGAATATGGTTTTGGCGGACATCGATCACTTTAAATTCTTTTTCGGAAACTCCCGAACTTTGAATAACCCAGCGCTCAAAATCCCCATATCTTCGGCGGAGCTCCAGGAAGGTTGTTCCGGTCTTTAAAATAACTATCTTTCCCATTTTCCCGTAAAAAAAAGCCGGTTTAAACGCGGACTTTTAAAAATTTAAGCTGAATAAACTAACGAATACTATGCAGTGTTTTCATATAATTCGCGCGCATGTATGCCGCCGGTTCGGCTAATGACTTTAAACTCATGCTGCCTTTCATCTGTTCGATCGATTCATATTCGTGAGCTTCCATCCACTCTTGCAAATCGGTTAAAATCATCGAAATATGTTCAACGCCTTTTTGTAACAGAGCGGAAGCCGTCATTGCCGCGTCTGCGCCCGCCATAACCGCCTTTAAAACATCTTCCGCGGTGTGGATTCCCGTTGTAGCCGCCATACTTGCTTTAATGTTTCCGTACAAAATTGCGATCCAGCGTAAGGGCAACCGCAATTCGTAGGATGTGCTGAACTCCAGATCATGTTTCACGTCCAGGGTTTCAAGATCAATATCCGGTTGGTAAAAGCGGTTAAAAACAACCAAACCGTCGGCGCCCGCCCGATCTAACTTTTTAGCCATATTTGCAAAAGCCGTGAAATAAGGACCCAGCTTCACCGCTACCGGGATGCTCACCGCTTTTTTAACCCGCTGCAAATCTTCGATGTACATCTCTTCGACCTTTTCGGCGGTCATTTCCGGATCGGTGGGAATATAGTAGATATTCAATTCCAGAGCGTCGGCTCCGGCTTCTTCGATCTTTTTGGCATAGTCGATCCATCCGCCGGCGGAAACTCCGTTCAGGCTTCCGATGATCGGGATGTCAACCGCTTCTTTTAGTCTTCTGACCTGTTCCAGATAATCTTCCGCTTGAAGATTATGAAATTCATCGGGTTTTGGGAAATAACTCAACGCTTCCGCAAAGGTATCCGTACCCTGCGAAAGGAAAGCGTCCAATTCTTCTTGTTCATGGACAATCTGTTCTTCGAACAAAGAATACATCACAACAGCCGCGGCTCCGCTGTCTTCCATCTTTTTTACGGTATCAACGTCCGAAGAAAGCGGGGAAGCGGAAGGCACCACAGGGTTTTTTAATTCAAGACCGAGATATTTTGTTTTTAAATCCATGATAAGATTCCTCACAATTTTTTGTTAAAAAAGGGGCTGAACCACAGCCCCTTTATTTTTTTAATCGTTACGCCCGGTCGCTTAATATTCCATTTTTGACAAATGTTCATACTTTAGCCAGTTTTTCTTAACGATTTTTTGAGCTTCTTCCAAAAACGCCCTGGCGCGTGTAGCGTCTATCTTTTGAACCATTTTAAAACGCGTTTCGACGTCCATAAATTCCGAGACAGGAGCCGAGGGCTCTTTGGAATCGAGCATGAACGGATTTTTACCGTCTTTGATCAATTCGGGATTGTATCTAATCAGGGGCCATTGTCCGGAAACCACGGCTAACTTCTGATGTTCCGCTCCGTATTTCAGATTGTAACCGTGCGCGATGCAGGGACTGTAAGCGATGATAATGGAAGGACCGTCGTAACGCTCGGCTTCGATAAAAGCCCGTACCGTCTGGACGTCGCTGGCGCCCATAGCCACTCTTGCCACATAAACATTGCCATAGGTCAATGCTTTTAGCGCCAGGTCTTTCTTTGCCAACGGTTTACCTCCGGCGGCAAATTTCGCCACGGCGCCAAGCGGGGTTGCTTTGGACATCTGACCGCCGGTGTTGGAATAAACCTCGGTATCCAATACCAGAATGTTTACGTTCCGTCCGGAAGCCATTACATGATCCAGACCTCCGTAACCGATATCATAAGCCCAGCCGTCGCCGCCCATAATCCAAACGCTCTTTTTCACCAGATAATCAGCCAGACTGAGCAAATTCTTAACGTCCGGGTCTCCGTTCAGGCTTTTTAATTTTTTCTTGAGTTGTTCCACGCGATCACGCTGCTCGGCGATATCCGCTTCGTCAACCTGTCTGGCGTTAATGATGGCGTCGGCTAATTCTTCGCCGATTTTTCCTTTGAGCTTATAAACCAATTCCTTAGCCTGCTCATTATGCTTGTCGATTGTCAAACGGAATCCCAAACCAAACTCGGCGTTATCTTCGAAAAGAGAATTAGACCATGCCGGTCCGTGACCTTCTTTATTGAAAGTCCACGGCGTGGTCGGCAGGTTTCCGCCGTAAATCGAAGAACAACCCGTCGCGTTAGCCACAATCATCCGATCGCCAAAAAGCTGAGTAGCCAATTTAACGTAAGGAGTTTCACCGCAACCGGCGCAGGCTCCGGAGAACTCAAACAACGGTTCGAGGAACTGAGAGTCTTTTACAGTTTCCACACGCAGTTTCTTACGATCGTATTCCGGCAGCTTGAGGAAGAATTCCCAGTTTTCAATTTCCTGCTCGCGAATGGGCATCTGCGGCGCCATGTTGATCGCCTTTCTACCGGCTTCTTTCTTATCTTTAACCGGACAAAACTCAATACACAGCTCGCAGCCGGTGCAATCTTCAACCGCAACCTGTAAGGTGTACATATAACCTTCGGGCCAACCCTTGCCGCGGGCTTTTACGGCTTTAAATGTCGGCGGAGCGTTTTCCAATAATTTGCCGTCGTAAACTTTGGGACGGATAACCGAATGCGGACAGATAAGCGCGCACTTGTTGCATTGAATACAAATATCCGCGTCCCAGACGGGTACTTCCAGAGCAATATTACGTTTTTCAAATTTTGTCGTACCGCTCGGGAACGTTCCGTCAACAGGCATTTTACTTACCGGTAACTCGTCGCCCTTACCCGCAATAATGGTTGCAGTGACGTCTCTGACAAATTCCGGAGCTTCTTTGGGCACAGGCGGCTTTAGGTCTCTGACGCTGGTTACTTTACCGGGAACTTCGACTTTGTGCAGATGCGCCAATGTCTGGTCAACCGCGTTAAAGTTCATCTGTACAATTTGATCGCCTTTTTTACCGTAAGTCTTCTTGATTGTATCCTTAATTTTCTGGATTGCTTCTTCTTTTGGCAGCACGCCCGAAATGGCAAAGAAGCAGGTTTGCATGATTGTATTTATTCTGACGCCCATTCCCGTTTTTTTAGCCACATCGTAAGCGTCAATAACGTAGAATTTCAGCTTCTTATTGATGATCTCTTCCTGAATCACCCTTGGCAGTTTATCCCATACCTCTTCCCGGTTGTAAGGGCTGTTTAGCAAAAAGGTCGCGCCTTCTCGGGCTTTTTCCAGAATATTGAATTTTTCTAAAAACACAAACTGATGACAAGCGATAAAACTCGGCGAATTAATCAGATAAGTCGAATGAATGGGTTTTTTACCGAATCTTAAATGAGAAATTGTAATTGCGCCGGATTTTTTCGAATCATAAACAAAGTATCCCTGAGCATAGTTATCCGTTTCTTCGCCGATTATTTTAATTGAGTTTTTGTTGGCGCCAACCGTACCGTCGGCTCCCAAACCATAAAACATTCCGCGGAACACATCTGGCGGTTCAATGGAAAAATTCTGGTCATAATCCAGACTGGTATGAGTTACATCGTCGATAATACCGATTGTGAAATGATTTTTAGGCTTCTCTTTCTTCAATTCATCGAAAATGCCTTTGATCATTGCCGGGGTAAATTCTTTGGAAGACAAACCGTACCGACCGCCTGCAATTTTCGGGAAGGCAAACGGTAATTCGCCTTCGCTCTGAGCTTCAACAAAAGCGTTAACCACATCCAGGTAAAGCGGTTCGCCAGCCGAGCCCGGCTCTTTGGTGCGATCCAAAACGGCAATGTTTTTCACGGTTTTGGGTAACGCTTTGATAAAATGCTTAATGGAAAAAGGACGGTACAAACGAACTTTAACCACACCGACTTTTTCGCCTCTTTCCGCCAAATATTCAACGGTTTCGTGCACAGCTTCGGCGCCCGAACCCATTAAAACGATAATTCGCTCGGCTTCCGGATGACCCATATAATCAAACAGATGATATTGACGTCCGACGATGCCGGCAAATTTGTCCATTACATTCTGAACAATATCCGGAGTTTTTTGATAAAACGGATTTACGGCTTCTCTTCCCTGAAAATAGACATCGGGATTTTGAGCCGTTCCGCGAATAAAGGGATTTTCCGGTTTGAGCGCCCGGGCGCGATGAGCATGAACCAACTCGTCATCAATCATGGCGCGCATATCTTCTTCTGTCAATTGCTCGACTTTCAAAACTTCGTGAGAAGTGCGAAATCCGTCGAAGAAATGCAAGAAGGGCACCCGCGATTCCAGAGTGGCAGCCTGCGCAATAAGAGCAAAATCCATCACTTCCTGAACATTGTTGGAAGCCAGTAAAGCAAAACCCGTTTGACGAGTCGCCATTACGTCGCTGTGATCACCGAAAATCGACAGCGCCTGACAGGCAAGAGAACGGGCTGAAACATGAAATACGGTGGAAGTTAACTCTCCGGCGATTTTATACATGTTCGGAATCATCAATAATAAACCCTGGGAGGCTGTAAAAGTGGTGGTTAACGCTCCGCTTTGTAAAGCGCCGTGGACCGCGCCCGACGCGCCCCCCTCGCTTTGCATTTCGGTAACGCTGGGGATGGTTCCCCAAATATTTTTAACGCCTTTTGACGCCCATTCGTCTGCCCATTCTCCCATCGGTGAAGACGGAGTGATTGGATAGATGGCGATGACTTCATTGATCCGATGCGCCACATACGCCGCAGCTTCGTTGCCATCTATCGTGACCATCTTTCGCTTCATATTAATCTCCTTCCTTTATGAGGTTATAAATATTTTCGGACGTAATTTTATGAAAAAATTCACTATAAATTTACGGTAAAATGGTTTTCATCACAAAAAATATGCCACTGCAATCATAATCACTTATTTTACTCCTAATTAAATATTTTTATTCGTCTTGAGCCGACTTACCCGTTTTGATTTTTTATTCATTAATATACAAAATTCTTATATACAAGGTATAATTATTCTTGCTTTCTTATTTTTGGGAACGGACTTAAGTTCCAAAATTTATTAGAATAACAAAACCGTGAATCCGAACAAAAAACCGAATAATCTTTAATTTTAAACCGATTGTCCCGATTTTGACGTTTCATTTAACCGCAACCTTCCTGAAAAATAAAACTTAATAATACTGTAACCTATGCCGACTAAAATAGTTTCTTAAATATCATTTTTCACAAATTGCCCTGCACACACCCTTTAGTTTATTGATTAAATTAAAGGATATTTGTAAATTGGCGTTTCATTCTGTGAAAATTAGAAAGGATTGAAAAGATGAAATTTCTTTCAAATCGCGGGCAGACCATGCCTCCCTCTCCGATTCGTAAACTGGTTCCTTACGCCGATCAGGCAAAAGAGCGAGGTATCCGTGTTTATCATCTTAACATTGGTCAGCCCGATATACATACTCCGAATTCTTTCATGAATCCTATTAAAAATCTGCAAATGGACGTTTTGGCTTACGGACCGTCCGCGGGCTTAACTTCTCTTCGTAAAAAATTAGCGGAATACTACAATCGCTTCAATATCGACGTATCGTACGAGGACATTCTTGTTACAACCGGGGGCAGCGAAGCTATTATTTTTGCGATGATGGCTATTTGCGATCCTGGAGACGAGATCATTATTCCTGAGCCGTTTTACACCAATTACAACGGATTTGCCGTAGAAGCGGGCGTAAAAATCGTGCCGATTACTTCGGATATTGAAGACGATTTTCAACTGCCGCCGATCGAATCCATTGCCGAAAAAATCACCCACCGGACGCGGGGTATTCTGATTTGTAATCCCAATAATCCCACCGGATATGTTTATTCCAAAGATGAATTGGAAACCTTACGTGAAATCGTTTTGAAACACGATCTGTTTTTGCTTTCGGACGAAGTTTACCGCGAATTTGTTTATGACGGGCAGGCTCACACTTCCATTATGCATCTGGAAGGGCTTGAAGACCGCACCATCATGCTTGACAGCGTTTCCAAGCGTTATTCAGCCTGCGGCGCCCGTATCGGAATGATAGTTTCCCGCAATCGCCAGGTAATTGACGCCTGCCTGCGTTTTGGCATGGCGCGTTTATGCCCGCCGACCATCGAGCAAATCGGCACCGAAGCCGGAATCGACACTCCGCAGGAATATTTCGATCGGGTGATTCGGGAATACAACGATCGACGCAACGTAATGGTGGAAATGCTGCGTCAAATGCCCGGCGTGGTTGCTCCGATGCCCAAAGGCGCCTTTTATCTGATCGTTCGTTTGCCGGTCGAAGACGCCGACAAATTTGCTCAATGGCTTTTAACCGATTTCAACATAAACAAAGAAACGGTGATGCTTGCGCCCGCTAACGGTTTTTATTCAACTCCCGGATTGGGCAAGGATGAAGTGCGCATTGCTTATGTTTTAAACGTCGAGTCGATTAAAAACGCGATGAACATATTAGCCGAAGGTTTGAAAAAGTACCCCGGGCGTACCATCTGATTCTCATTGATTTTTCGGGTTTCCGGAGCGCCCTTTTGTTTCGGAACTTTCTTTTAAAAGATGTCAAACAGGGTTCGACGGCGGAAGCTTTTTTTCGAAAAACAGACGACAGAGAACCTCAGACTTTTGGCGAGTTTAACAATTTTTGCGGTCGCTTTAAACGCTGTACGGAATCAAATTTGACGGTATTTGTTAATGAGCACGAATATTGAAATAAAAGCCCGTTTTAACGATTTGACGGCGGCTCGTCGCAAAGTTGAGCGATTGCGGGCAAGATTCGTCGGAACGGATCATCAAATCGATACTTTTTTTAAAACGCCTAACGGCAGGCTAAAGCTCAGAGAATCTTCCTTAAACGGCAATTTTTTAATTCCCTATCTGCGATCGGATAAACAAAAGGCAAAGTCGTCCGCTTATGTTCTTCTGCCGGTTGAAGACGTTAAAACCACTAAAACTTTGCTCTCTCAAATGTTTGGCATTCGTTTAATCGTGGAAAAGACGCGGGAACTTTTTTTGTTCGATAATGTACGAATTCATCTGGATCGGGTAAAGAATCTCGGTAATTTTCTGGAATTCGAAGCCGTGGTGGATGCCCGGCATTCTTCGGAACAATGTCGGCGTTCGATTGAATATTTAACGGATTATTTTGAAATTTCCGAAAGGGATTTGCTGCCGGGCGCTTACGCCGATCTGCTCATGGCAAAAGCAATCAATAAAATAAGGCAGGATATGCAGCATGTTTAAATTCTTTGAAAAACTTTTAACTCCCGACCCGCGCGCGGACGACATCAGCGATTATGACCTTATGGTAGCAACGGTGGGATTGTTTCTGGAAATTGTTTACGCCGATTTCGATTTACATCCCGAAGAAGAGAAACAGCTCTATTCTTCACTTGAAAACATGTTCGGATTGGAAGAATCGGTAGTCAAAGAATTAATAGCCAACGCGCGGCAAGAACGCAGCCACCGTCAGGATATCTGGCAATTCGCCTCTCTTTTGAAGGATCATTTCAGCCGGGAAAAACGCCTTAGCATTCTCGCCAATCTCTGGAGGCTGGTCTTTGCCGACGGCAAAGTGGATAAATACGAAGACGCCCTGATTCGGAAAATCACCACTTTGCTCGGACTCGATCACAGCGATATGATTCAGACCAAACTGGTGGTTAAGAAGGAATTTGAATAGCCGCCGGTTTGGGCGCGCCGGCGGAATTCCCCTGACCACCGTCCTGCCGGTTCCGCATCTTTAAGAATCTTCTTCTCCTGTCAATTCGTCTAACATCTCAAAAGCGTACCGCAGATGCGGAATCACAATCGATCCGCCCACGATTAAAGCAATGTTCATGGCTTCGTACAACTCCTTCCGCGTCGCTCCCTCCGTAACACAACGATCCAGATGGTAAAAAATACAATCATTGCAGCGCATGACCATACTGGCGACCAATCCCATCATCTCTTTGTATTTAACGGGGATCGCTCCTTCCAGATACGCCTTGTTATCCAGGGCAAAGAATTTTTTAAAATCCTGAAAGCCGCTGTTCAAAATTTTATCGTTCATTTCAAGACGGTATTTTCGGGTTTTTACCGCTTTACTCTTTTCCATTTAACTCCTCCAAAAGTTTTGTGCCATCCTTTAATTTACGTTTCCAAAATCCGAGGGCGAACAAAAGAGCGTTCAGAAAACCTTTCAATCCCGTTGTGACGGCAATTGCCCACCAGATGCCCTGAATGCCCCAATTTAAACGCACGGCTAAAAACCAGGCTAAAGGAATGCGTGCTGCTGTTATCGGCACGCTGACCAACATAACCGGCAGAGTGTAACCGGCGCCGCTAAAAGCTCCTTCCATTATAACTTCAAGCGCCAAAAAGATTTCAAAAACGGCGACAATTTTAAGATATTCGGCGCCAAGACGTTGAACCGCCTGATCCTGAGTAAAAAAACTCATTAGTGTGTCGGGAAAAAAGAAGTAGATAGCCGAAACTACAATTAAAATCAGCACCCCGTATCCGTTAACCAGCCAAGCCGCTTTAGCCGCCTGTTTCAAGCGTCCGGCGCCCACATTTTGCCCCACTAAAGTCGAGGCTGCCACAGAAAATCCCACACAGGCAAACCAGGCAATTCCTTCAATACGATGCCCGATGCCGATCGCCGCGATGGCTTCCATTCCGAACCGTGAGATGATTCGCGTTAACACCACGTAAATAATGCTGAAAAAAAATCCGCCGAAAGCCACCGGCGCGCCGATGGCGATAAGCTTTTTCATTACCGCCAGAGAAACCGATCGTTCGCCTTTTTTAGGCTTAGGCAGGTACTTTCTTCGTTTTAACAAAAACGCCAAAATCAACACCGCTAAAAATTCGCTGAGTATGGTTGCCATGGCTGCTCCGGCAATACCCATCTTTGGGAAAAAGCCCCAGCCGAAAATGAAAAGGGGATCGGCGACTGCATTAAAAGTCAGAGCAACGGCAAGAACAATCATGGGCGTTTTCGTATCTCCCAGTCCTCTGAACACAGCCTCCAAAGCGGTAAACCAGAAACTAAAGATTAATCCCGCGAGGATGATATTCATGTATTGCCGCGCCAAAAGCAAAACCTGAGGATCAAAACCCATCAAACGATAAAGCGAGTTTTGAATAAAGTAAACCGTGCCCATAACGATTATCGCGGTCAACGTATTCAGCAGCATTCCCTGAGCGGCGGCAAAGCGTCCCTGATCGGGTTTTTTAGCACCGATGTTTTGAGCGACGAGCGTGGCAATACCGTTAACGCTTAAAGCGGTCAAAGAAAAGATCGCCCACAAAATAAAGGCGCAGCCTCCGATGGCAGCCAAAGCCTCAGCGCCTAATTTTCCCACCCAGTACGCGTCAATAAGTTGAAAGAGCGTCTGCAGCACCGAGGAAATCATCCCCGGCAGCGAAAGACGAAAAATAGTTACATGAATGTTCCGAAAAATAATCGGTTGTTCGCTCTGCTCCATATTCTGATTTCTCTTGGTTACAACGGCTTAAATGTAAGAAATGAAGGGATTTGAAACACGTTAATATTAATTTTTTCTCCTCCCTAAAGCCACCCCCCCTTTATCGTTAATTCAAAAGAAGCCCTCAAAATATAAGCACTTCGGATCATCAAAAAAATTATCGGTAAAAAATTGCTTTGAAACATAATCAATTAAGCTTAAGCTTTATAAAATTAGACGTCAAATCTGTTTGGTTATAAACGGATGTTCTTTTAAATTGTTCTTAAGATCAAAGCAAAAGCATAATCCATAACCCGGACAAGCCGGTACCTTACAGGGAAAAAGTTGTTAATGGTTATTGGTTAAGGGTATAAGAGTTAAGGGTTAAGGGTTAAGGGACGAGTGACAAGGTTGTAATGCGTAACAAAGTACGAGTTTAAAGGTTTAGAAGTTTAGTTGTTTAATTTAAAGCGGAAGATTAGTGTCAGAAAGCAGCGAGCAGAATGCAGAAAGCCGTGAGTAAAAAGTGACGCGTAACGAGTGACGAGTGACAAGGAGATGATTCGTAGAGGTACGATTACACGATTACACCCTTAACGCTTAACGAAAAAAGTAACAGAGTAACTCGACAGGCTCCCTTCGACAAGCTCAGGGAGCGGAGAGCGACAAGTAACAAGGATTTCGAAGTCTCAGGGAGCGGAGAGAGACAAGACTCTGAAGGCTCAGTGAGGGGAGGTGACAAGTGTAACCGGACGCCGGAGAAGCCGCTTATACCATTACACGATTAACGCTTACACCCTTAACACTTAACAAATTCTGCGTTTCCCATGAACTGTTTTTCGGAATATCAAACCCGGTTGTTTTAAAAAGCTAAAAGCAGAGAGTATTCTTATGAAGCGTAAAACATTTTTTCTCGGTTTCGGAATTATCTTTTTATCTGCTATTATGGCTTACTCGCAGACTTTCGGGTTCGGCTATGAATACAAAGGAAGATTCATCAAACTCCGTCCTTTAAAAGATCAGTTGACGGTTGAATTCAAAAAAGGCGTTTCCAAAGCCGAAATGCAGCGTGTTTTAACCGCTTACCTGAATTACTCTTTTAAGATCGATCAGCCTGTCGGCGGTTCTTTTATGCCGCTGATCCGTCTTAATCGGAAGTTGGATCAAACCGCTCTTCTGAATCTAATCGATAGCCTGCAAACCGATCCTGAAATAAACATGGCTGCTCCGGTGTTTACGAGAAGCGGCAGCCGAGTGCGGCAAACCGTAAATCGCACATTTTTAGCACGTTTTGAATCCGGAGTAAGCGAACAAGAAATCGTTTCGCTTAACAAGCGCTACGACGCGGAAATTCTGAAGCGCTTTCCGGAAAACACTTTTTTACTGCAGGTTAAGCCGGAAAAAAGAATGAACGGTCTGCAAGCCGCCAATCTTT
>JAJRSN010000181.1 GCA_024278715.1 Calditrichota bacterium | reverse complement strand
AGAAAGAGAAAATTCATCCGGACGTAAGATAATCAACCTGATTGTCTTACAATTCCCGAAATTACAGTTGGCAAATTACGGGGGAATTGCCCTGAATGTCATAAACATTACGAAGTTTTTTTTGAACAATACAAAATCAATAAAAAAACGAACAGCCGTTTAACGCCACCGCCAGCTTCCCGGACGCCTGGGTCGTGAACTCGGAACCGCCGGTTGCCAGGAAGCGGAAAGCGCCGGTTTTTGCTCTGCTGTACCGGAAACAAAAACCGCGGTTTTTTCAAGAGCGCGCTCTATCCGGAACGCCTTTTCCGCCGCCCGCAGAATTTCCGGCTTTAATCCCTCGGCGGCAATTTCTTCGGTGAGTTTCCGCCGCCCTTCGATCAATTCTTTTAAGTAGTTATCAATCTGTTCCTGCGAATAAAATCTGCGAACATCATATTCGGGTAAAGGTCTGCCTTCAACCGCCGCTATGCTTTCCGTGCCGAAAATCCCTCTTTCATAAGTATTCGTTCCGCGCAAATCGCCGCGCTGAATGGCAGCCATCAGATTAAGGGGAACACGTTCAACTTTTCGCACAAGTTTCTTAACCTTTTTGCCGTCGCGTTCTGTGGTTTCAATAATCTCTCCCATTCCGCCGGTATTGTACATCATAAAACGGACTTTGCCGGGATAGTTTTCCGTCAATTTCATCACGATATCGTAAAAGCGGTTTACCTTTTGCCCGCGAGAACCTATGATAAAGGGATCGGTTCCGACAATGCGTACGGATTCGCCCGCTTTTTCGGGATTAGAAGCGTAACTGTGGGTGGATTCGCCCCATAAGTAAGCCAGAACGCCCTGTTCGGGGGTTAAACGCTGAGCAAACGGCATAATGGTATTACGCCGGGTGATAAAGGCAAAAATAATTCCGTCCGTTTCCGATAAAGGCGGAAGATTAACCGACGGCGCGCTGATGCCAACCAATTTTTTGCCCTGTCTGACCTTAAGCTGATTTCGAAAAATAACCGCTCTTCCGTTGCCGCAAAGCGATTCGTCCAAAAAATCGATTTCGCCTTTGTAGTTCATCATCACATTTTCCAACAAAGCCGATTTATGCACCAGCGCGTTGTACATGGCTTCTTGCTGTTCGGGACGCACGTCGGTTTTAACGTAAAAATTATTTTCCGAACCAAGAGCCGAACCGTCGTCTGTTAAAAACACGATATCATCCTGACAGACTTCGGTTTTTTCTCCGCGGGAATGGTCGAGACCGAGCTGGTGGCATGACCAGGTCGATTTGCCGGTGGCGGTCATCCCGAAAAGAAATACGCCGTAACGTTTTAACCGACCGTCGTGAGGATCGCGCACGGTGACGAGTTTGGTTCCTGCGTGCAAGCCCAAAAGTCCCTGTTCGTCGGCGCGCCACATGGCTTGTCTTAAAAACCCCTTTTTATCTTCGCCCAAATAGTCCGTGCCGAGGGCAATGTTCAAATTGTATTCGGGAAGAGCGAGAATTTGCGCGCGCAGCAGATGTTCTTCGGGAATGTGGATCATGGTAAATTCAGGACCCGGACGCTTCCCCGGATCGAACATGGTATTTGCCCACATATAGGCGTTACGAACATTTTTGGGATCTGCGACCGATACATAAAAATTGCAAACGGGATTGTAATGATCGTTCTCCCCCATCTGCCGGCGAATATGAACAAAGGGCAAAGTTTTAACCAAATGCAGAATTTTTTTTAATTCTTCTTCGGCATTCTCCAAAATTTTTATATGCGAATCCAGAGGACGGGGCAAACGCACGCGCGGGCTGCCGAGGTAAACCGTTTTAGGAGCAAGACGGCTGGAAAATTTGGACATCCATACGTGCGAACCGTATTTGGATTTATTGGCGTATTTTTTAGCCTCGCGTTCCAGATAGCCCATATTAACGGTCTTGATATTAGGACCCTGCAATAGCTGCATTAATTCCCGATAAAACTGCTCGTAAAAGGCTTCATTATACAATGAATCGTACATATCGTTTCCCGAATTTTAATTCATTCTATGATTTATCCAGAATCTGTTTAATCCGTTCCGACAATTCGAACACGGATTCCCGGGCTGTATTTAACCGGTAGCATTTGGCAATGCTCAATAGTCGGCGAAAACGTTCTTTTTGCGTCTCCGTCTTTACATCTGTTTGAGCAAGTATATGCGGATTGTAAAAAGGTTGATTTTTAACCCGATCCTCCGGTGCGCTGCCCGGCGCCGCTCCCAGCGCAAGGGTCTGAACGGCGTCTTCGGGATAAAGCTCGCGTAAAGGTTCAGCCAACGGATCGTTCGTCAGCAAAAAGACAAACTGAATATCGATTCGTTTCACATGTTTTTGCATGCCGCCGATCCAATAGGGGTCTAACATGGCGGCGGATTTTTTTGACGCGGCAAAACAATAGGGATACCCGCGGTCCATAATGCAGGATTCGATAAGCGAACATTTGTCATTTGTGCATTCCGTTCGGTCTTCTACCACGTTTTCGCATTTGCAGCGATCAAACAAAGGATTCAACGGTTCAAAATACTCGCCGTGCTGCGTGGGCAGGTAAAATTTGCGTTCCGGGCTGTCGGCTGCCGCAAAGCCGCCGCCATAGCGCACAAACAGTAAATCGTTACTGTGGACTGCAATATTTTCGTCCTCCAGCAATCGATAAAACAAGGGTGTTTTCCGGGTTCCTTTGGGACCGATGAGCACAAATCCGACTCCCTTGTAATCCGCCGAAAAACCGCGAACGGCGTGCATGTCGAACAGGCGCTCGCCCAGATCCGAAACCATTCCCAACGCCAAAGTGCGCAACGACGCATAATAATCGCTGTTAAACAAAACGGCGGTGGTGCTTTCGGGATGGTAAAAGGCGTAGGGCTCTCTGCCCACAACCCCGTCAACGGCATAAATAATTCCGTGCGGTTCGAGGTCCGATTCCAGTTGCGCCGGATACCAGTTTTCCACCCAAAAATCGTACAAATGTCCCTGATTAGTGCGCAATTGAATGATCATGCCGTTAATATTTGCGTTCCATTCAAAATAGCGGTCGTATTTTAAATGCGCCTCCGCTTCGGCAATGAGCGCCTCGCGACGTTCAAAATTCAAATCGCTCTCCACGGGAACGGGTTTTTTGACGCGGCTTTGATAATTATTCAGACGAACATATTTAATTTTGGAAGGTGTTTTCAATCTGCTCAGGGCTTCGCTAATTCTGTTCAGTCCCTTCTCAAGTTGTTCCATGGAAGTTGAATACGAAATACGAATGTGCTTGTCCGAACCGAAGGCTGCTCCCGGCACAACCACTACATTCGCTTCTTTTAGCAAATAATAAGCCAGACCATAGGAATTTCGAATATAATGTCCGTTTGCTTCCTTGCCGAAATAAGCGGAAACATTCGGGAAAACATAAAATGCGCCTTCGGGTTCGTGGCAAAAAATATCGGGAATGCTTTTGAGTTTCTGTATTACGTAATTCCGGCGTTTTTGAAATTCCGCAACCATTCTGTTGATTTCGTAAGACGGACCGGTCAGGGCTTCCAGAGCGGCGTATTGTGAAATCGAATTGGCATTGGAAGTTGAATGGCTCTGGATTTTATTGGCTGCGTCTGCAATCTCTTTGGGTCCGGCTAAATACCCGATGCGCCAGCCCGTCATGGAAAAGGCTTTGGAAAAACCGTTGATCACCACGGTGCGGGCTTTAATTTTCGGACTAATAGAAGCAAAACTGGTAAAACGGAAATTATCATAGACCAATTTTTCGTAAATCTCATCGGCAATGACGAACACCTCTTCGTCTTCCAGCACAGCAGCCAGTTCCCCGAGCGCCTCGCGGGAATAAGCGGCGCCGGTGGGATTGGAAGGGTTACAAAGGATCAACGCCCGCGTATTTGCCGAAATACTTTGCTTTAACTCTTCGGGCGTAATCCTGAAGCCGTTCTCTTCGTGTGTTTCCACAATTACCGGGCTGCCGCCTGCTAAACGCACCATTTCGGGATACGAAACCCAATAGGGCGACGGAATGATCACCTCGTCGCCTTCGGAAATCAAAGCCATAATTACATTAAAAATGGCTTGCTTTGCTCCGTTAGACACCACAATCTGCGAAGGATCGTACTCAAGATTATGATCCTTCCGTAATCGTTCAGCAATCGCCTTGCGCAGTTCAATAGTTCCGGCGTTGATTGTATATTTGGTAATGTTTTGATCGATCGCTTTTTTGGCAGCCTGTTTAATGAAATCCGGAGTTGGAAAATCCGGTTCGCCCACGCTGAAATCCACCACATCAATTCCTTCCGCCCTCATGGCAATAGCTTTAGCGGCGATTTTCATGGTAGGGGAAATGCCGATTTTTTTCATCCGTTCACTGAGCACGTTAAACCTCACAACAAGTTAGCTGAATGATTCGAT
Organism: Calditrichota bacterium; assembly: GCA_024278715.1. Classification (GTDB taxonomy): domain Bacteria; phylum Calditrichota; class Calditrichia; order Calditrichales; family Calditrichaceae; genus Caldithrix. The sequence goes on along the minus strand of JAJRSN010000181.1, from coordinate 19,333 downwards.
TATTCATTATCCGACAATTTATTGCGCAGAAATTTTTTGATATCGGCTCCGGTAAGCGCTTCAATCACCTCGGGAAGCTGGGAAAGAATATCCGCTACCTGTCCGGTAAGTTTCGAGGTTCCCAGTTTCCCGTCATGTTCAATCATTACAATTTTATCGACTTTTGAAAGAGGTTCCGAAATGGCAGAGGCGAGTTCGGGCATTTTTTCGAGGACCATTTGATAAATAGCCGCCTGATTGTAGTTCTCAAACGCTTTGGCTTTCGACTGCAAGTTGTCGGCTTCGGCTTTACCCATCATTCTAATCTTTTCAGCCTCGGCTTTGTCTTCCGCTATTCTGGCTTCCAACTTAGCCACAGATTCGGTTTTAATACGGAAACTTTCGGCTTCCGCCTCCGTTTTAATCTGTTGCTTACGAGCCTCAGCCGGCTTGATTACATTGGCTTCCAGCTCTTTTTGTTTCTTCCGGATATTCATTTCTTCCAATTTAATGGTCTCGTCCATTTCAAGATGCTTCAGCTTAAATTCTTCTTTTTTAAGCTCCTGCTGAATGCGGTAGCGCTCCAATTCGTAAGACATGTCCGCCTGGGCTTTCTTGCGGTTGACTTCCACCTGCGATTCGGATTTAAGAGCTTCGTTTTGCCAGTTGATTTTGGCGATCTCGGCTTCAGCCTGCAAACGGGCAATTTCGCCCTCCTTCTTCGCCTTGGCGGTCCGAATGGTGATATCCCGATTCTTTTCAGCCTGATCAACTTCCGCCTGATATTTTGCCTCGGTAATATGCGGACGGCTCAAGGCTTCCAGATAACCCTGAGTATCCGCCACTTCATTAAGCCCGAACGACATCAAAACCAGACCCAAACGGTTGAAATCTTCCTGGGTATCGCCGGCGACCTTAGCCACAAATTCGCTTCGGCGGGTTAATAACTCTTCCACGGTAAACTGACCGATCAATTCGCGAACCTTTCCTTCGAGCACGGTTTCCGAAACTTCCTTAATGCCTTCGGTGCCTTTGCTTAAAAAATTGGTAATGGCAAGATAGAGCGCATAATCACTGGTATCAATTCGAACCTGAGCGGCGTATTCCACCGTGACGGGAATGCTGTTATTGGTCATCACTTCCGAAATTTTTCCGTGAATGGGAATAACCTCAATGGGCAATCGTTCCACGGTTTCAAAAAACGGGTTGACAAACGTACCGCCGCCGATTCGAAAACGAAAACCGATTTCTTTTTCCGTGCCGTCCGGCAGCGCAATCTTCCCTTTCTTTCCGCCGGAAATAATCAAAATTTCATTAGGACCAACCTTCCGATACTGTTTGGCAAAAAACCATATTAGCAAGAGGGCGAGCAAAACAACTGCTCCGATAACGATAAACAGAGTTAGGGGTGACATTCAAACCTCCTGTCTGCTAAAATCTTTTTTTAAAAACAAGTCATCTGTATTGAATTTAACGAAAAAAAAATTTTATACCAATTTGATTTTAAGGTTTTTTCGGTTTTTTTGTGAATTTTTTATTACAAAATCGAAGAACCCGACACGGGAGCGCTTAAAGCGTGAGATCGTACCGTTCAAACAGAAAAGACGACCGGACAAAATAATACAAAAATTCGCGGAAAATCGCATGCCGCCGACTAACCTACAAATTCGCTTAACGTTTTAACCAGAATATCAAGCAGTAAAGTTTCCTCGTCTTCCGGCACTGTTCGCAAATCGATTACAACTTCTTCGTTGTCGATGTAAGTTATGACCGGCACATCATTTTTTCTCAGCTTGTCGCTAATCTGTTTTGCCGTTGCTTTGGGAAAATTTAATCTTAAAACCGCGGAAGGTAATTTTAACAGGGGATAAGCGCCGCTGCCCACTTTGCCGGAGGCTTTGGCTATTTTAAAAAACGGTCGTAATGCAGCGGGAAGCATGTAATAAAATTGTTCGCAGCGTTCTTTTAAAGTCTCTTCGTCCGCCAACAAAGCCCGATGAGCCTCGAGCCTATCGGAAACGTTCCGGTAAAGATACTGAATAAGAATTAACTGCAGGGTTTTGATCATCAATTTGTCAAGACGTAACGCCCTTAGCAAATGGTTGTTTGCGCATTGCTCAACATATTTTCTTTTGCCCACTATAATTCCAGCCTGAGGTCCGCCCAAAAGCTTATCTCCCGAAAACGAGACAAGGTCTGCTCCCGCCCGAATAATGGCGTTTATTTCCGGTTCTTCGCCGCCGAACAATTTACTTGTTTCTTCGGTGGAACCGCTGCCGAGATCATAAATCAAAGGGATGTTATGACGATGAGCAAGACCGATAATCTCTTTTAAATCGGGTTTATGGGTAAATCCCTGAACGGCGTAATTGCTTGGGTGACAAATCAGAATAGCGCCGGTGTTCTCATTAACGGCTTCTTCGTAGTCTTTTAAATGGGTCTTGTTGGTAGTTCCGATTTCTTTAAGAATGCAGCCGCTCGAAAGCATCACTTCGGGCATTCGAAACGACCCGCCGATTTCAATCATTTCGCTGCGCGAAAGTATGACCTCTTTTCTGTAGCCGAAAGTATTAAGCATCAGCATAACCGCCGCCGCGTTATTGTTTACGGCAAAACCGTCTTCCGCTCCGCTTAAAAGTTGCAGCAAAAAACTTAAATGCTCGTTTCGCTGCCCCCTTTTTCCGCTTTCCGGATCAATTTCCAGATTGCAGTAACGGCTGACAGAGCTCAATTTTTGTATTAGTTCGGGATTTAACGGAGATCTGCCCAATCCTGTGTGTAAAACAACGCCGGTTGCATTGATGACCTTTTTTAAGCTTCCTTCCAGCATATATTTGATCCGGAAGCTCAATGACTCGAAAATCTGTTCTTCAAGGTCGGAACGTGTTTTGTTTTGAAGATTAAAATCCTGCGGATTTCGCCGAATTTGTTGCAAATAACTTTGCGCAAATCGTTTAACGATTTCCGGTTTTAGTTCCGGGAACTCGGTTTCCAACCTGTTTAACAGAACATGAACCGGGGGTAATTTTGCAAGTAAATTAGGAGAATCCGCCATTGAATCGTTTCCCGAACGTTATTTTTCTTTTGCGGCTTCTTTTTTATCTTTAAGAGTAATGCGCACCAATTGAATCCGTTTTTTCGTCGCCTTTTCGATAATAAACTGATAGCCGTTATAATCGATTTTATCTTTTATTTTTGGAACCGAGCCGAATTGCCCCAAAAGAAATCCCGCCAGGGTATCCACCCCTTCTTCGGTGGGCAGATCAAGGTTTAATTCTTCATTAATCTCATCGATCAGCATTCCGCCGTCAACCAAAAATGTGTGTTCGTTTACCTTTTGAATCAGCGGCGCCTCTTTATCGTACTCATCCTGAATTTCACCCACAATTTCTTCGATCACATCTTCCAGGGTAACCAGCCCCGATGTGCCTCCGTACTCATCGACTACAATCGCCATGTGGATTTTTTCGGTTTGGAACTCCCGCAACAACTCATTTATTCTTTTTTGCTCGGGAACGTAATAAGCCGGACGCACTAATTTCGACAGATTAAAATCGGATATATTTTTCTTTTTGATAAAGGGCAAAAGGTCTTTAATGTAAAGGATGCCCACAATATTATCCACCGTCTCATCATAAACCGGAATCCGGCTGTGCATTTTTTCTTTGATTACGCTTAAAACGGTGCTTAAAGTGGAGCTTTTTTCAAGGCAGACCATATCCGTTCGCGGCACCATTATTTCGCGGGCAATGGTCCCGCTCATCTCAAAAATACCGTGAATCATCTCTTTTTCTTCTTTAAGCAGGGCGCCCTGTTCTTCGCCCACATCCACCAGCATCCGCAACTCTTTTTCAGACAGATGGAATTTGTCTCTCTCGCTGCCGATCGCGTTCGTTAAAAGTTGGGTGACTAAATCCAGCAAATATGCTAAGGGGTAAAACAGGTAGTAAAAAAAGGTCAGCGGCAGGGCAAATTTCTGGCTCAGCTTTTTAGCGTCTTTAATTGCCGTAATTTTAGGTAAAATTTCACTAAGAAATAAGATAATGAAGGTTACAATTATTACGTTCAATAAAAGAGTAAGGGTTTCGTTAAGCGCATATTTTTGAATTAAACCCGTCGCGATTACAGTAGCGATGGAAGCCATGGCAACATTGACCAACGTGTTGCCGATAATAACGGCGATCAAAAGCCGTCTGGGCTCTTTTAAAAGAATCGCCACCTGCCTTGCCGTAACTTTTTTGCTGCGCGAAAATTTTACTACCGTGGATTTAGGCAGACTAAAATATGCCGTTTCCGATGCTGAAAAAAATGCAGATAAGATTAAAAGAATTACAAAACTTATTAAATACATAAATGATGAGGGGTCCAAATCCGGAAACATCCTCCCTGTTGGTTCAACATTTTAATTCTTAATTTGCAAAAACTTTGCCCGTCTTCGCCTTTTAAATTTTATTCGACAATTTGAAACATTGCTTTACAATTTATAAAAAATCTTATTGTTCGCAACTTTTCTCAAATCTTCGATCGATAATTTTTACATGGCGTAAAGTTTTAAAGTTCCGCAATCTTAACGCCGCAATCCGGAATGTAAATCCGTTAAGAAGATTCAGCTCAACATGGGTTTAAACTGCCCGACCAGCCGATCTTCCTTTTGCTTCATCTTTCTTTGTTTTTCTGGCTCAAGGTCGTCGTAACCTTTTAAATGCAGCAATCCGTGGATAATCAAACGCAGAACCTCTTCCCGAACGTCAATTCCATATTCCTGCGCCTGAGTTATTGCCCTGTCTATGCTGATGTAAATTTCACCCTCGATTTTTCCTTCTTCTCCCAAATCGAATGTAATCACATCGGTTCTTTCGGGATCGCTTAAATATTCCAAATGCATTTTTTGCAGAGTGGGATCATCCACAAAAATAACGTTAACCGATTCCGGAGATAACTTCAGAGTTTCCACAATATCGGAAACCAGCGCGATCCAATCTTTTTCTTTTTCTAAAATATCTTTCGGAAAATTATGAATTTGAATTTCCATTTTTAGCAGCCGCTTTCTCCTGACGGTTTTTGCCGACTTTAGTTGTTTTCTTTTTTTCCTGATCCGGATATTCGATTCGATGCTGAAACACCCCGTATAAAACCGGTAAAAACGCATCAATGATTTTTTTCAGATCTCTGAAAGTCAAATCCGATTCGTCCAATTCGCCTTCTTTAAACCGTTTATCGACCAATTCTTCGATAAACGCTCTCAGTTTATTCGGGGAAGGGTTGCTCAAGGTGCGTGTAGCCGCCTCCACCGCATCCGCCAACATTACAATTGCGGTTTCTTTGGATTGTGGTTTGGGACCCGGATAGCGGTAATCGCTTTCGTTTACTTCGTCTTCGCCGTACATCTCAAGAGCTTTATTGTAAAAGTAACTCATCAAATTGGTGCCGTGATGTTCGGGAATAAAGTCTCTGATTCTTTTGGGGATTCCGTGTTTTTTTGCCAGCTCGATTCCGTTTTTAACGTGAGACGTCAAAATTAAAGCGCTCATGTTGGGATTTAACTGATTATGTCGGTTATCGGCGTTCATCTGATTTTCGACAAAATACTGCGGTTTTTCCATTTTCCCGATATCGTGGTAGTAGCTGCCAACGCGAGCCAAAAGGGAATTTGCGCCGATCGCTTTTGCGGCGGATTCGGCTAAATTACCGACAACCATGCTGTGATGAAAAGTCCCCGGCGCTTCAAAAGAAAGTTTTTTAAGCAAAGGATGATTCAAATCCGATAGTTCCAGCAGGGTAACATCCGTAGTGATGTCAAAGGCTTTTTCAAATAAACCTAAAATCATAAATGTAATAAATGACGAAAAAATTGCGTTGGGAAGCAGATTAAATCCGTAAATGCGGAAAATCTCCGATATGGGGGTGTAACGGAATAATGAGTTTGCCAGTATGGTCCATAAATATGCCAGAGAAATAAAAATTATGGCTTTAAAGACCTGATTGCGATTTCTGATTCGATAAACCGAGTAAATGGCTACCATACCGCTCACCATACTAAACAGAACGATGTCGTATCCTCCGCCCTGAATTCCGCCCAGAATCAACGCCACTATCACCGTTCCGACAAAACCGATTCCCGCATCGATTAAAATTGCCAAAAGCATGGAACCAAGCGTAGTCGGAATTAAATAAATACTCCATGTTAAAGTGTGCGTAATGAGAGCGGCGATAATAAACTCCATCATTAGAATCACCACAATCAGGAGTAGCATTTTATTGTTATTGAATATTTTCCGCCGGAAAGAATAGAGGTACAGCGCAAAAATAGCCAAAATCGCCGTTAAAAGCATAAATCGTCCGAGCGAAGATAAAAAGCCTTCCCATCGTCCTTCGCGGCGACTGTGCTCCGCCAGAGCCATTTCAAGCGAATAGAGTTTTTGATAGATTTGCTCGTCAATGCGGATATTTTTATCAACAATCAATTCGTTTTCATAAACCATATCCTTGGTTCTGGAGATATTTGCCATTGCCTCTTCGACGGATTTTTCGGTAAAAGCCCGGTCATAAATCAGATTGGGTTCCAGACTGCGCACGAAAAGATATTCTAAAACCAGAGTTTGATTGACGGTAAAATACTTAAGAAATTCGTTTTCTATCTCTTTCTGAAATTTGGAGACATCCAGACGATCTTCGGGATTCAAGGGCTCTTCTATGCCGTTTTTTACAACCACTATTTTCGGTCTTGTAATCGAGGCAAGGTCTAAGTTCAGAATCCCCTTTACCATTCGTTTTTCGGCAATTTCAAGGACTTTTCTGATGGAATCGATGTTTTCCTTATCTTTTAAAATGTCAAAAATCACCGTTAAATTTGTCGGAGAAACCTCGACATCAAACACCAATCGCAATTCGTCGCTAAGATTTTTCAGGAATTCTTCTTTATCTTCAATGGTTTCGTACTGCGGCAGAGCATTTGAAAGGAAGGGCAACAGGTTGCGGAGTAATTTTTTGTTTCGATTGGTTGCGGAATCGCTGTAAACAAAGAAATAAGGAATCTTTTTTAATACGGAATCCTGTTCCGCTTTTAATTCTTTATCGGTTTTAAGAATAAAAAAATTAAAAGGCGCAACCACTTTTCGGTTGGCGATGCTGCCGACTTTCATATCGGTGTATTTCAGAGGGCGCTGCGTGGTAAACATTAAAGGCACTGAAATCAAAATTATGAGCGCTAACAGAATCTTAATCAGAACATCCTGCAGGCTGCGCTTGCCCACTTTAATATTTTTTAATTTTTCAAAAAAATCAGACAGGGCTTCCATTAAGCCGATCCTAAATTACAATTATAACCGATCAAGATTTTCTTTAATTTGTCGGTAGATCACCAATCTTTGGACTTCGGAGGTACCTTCTCCGATTTCAAGTAATTTTGCATCGCGCCAGAGTCGTTCCACTTCGTATTCTCGGATGTAACCGTTGCCGCCATGGATCTGAATAGCCTGATTGGCAATTTCGGTTGCGGCTTCGGTAACAAACAACTTAGCCATTCCGGCTTCTTTTTTATAGGGTTTACCGTTTTGCTTTAACCAAGCCGCGTGATAAATCATATTTTCGCCGGCATAAATTTTTGTCGCCATATCAGCCAATTTAAATTGAATAGCCTGAAAATCGCCGATAAACCGCCCGAATTGTTTTCTTTCCTGCGCGTAAAGCATTGCTCTTTTAAAGGCTTCTTTTGCGATTCCCAAAGCCTGAGCGGCTATTCCCACTCTGCCGCCGTCCAGCGTCTCCAAAAACTGAGCGTAACCGTTATTATATTCGCCAAGTAAATTTTCTTGTGGTACGCGGCAATCGTTAAAATGCAGGACGCAGGTGGGAGAAGCGCGCATTCCGCACTTCTTTTCCTTTTGCCTATTTCAAAACCCGGCATTCCCCGTTCAACGATGAAATTGGAAATTCCTCTGTGTCCCTTCTCTTTATCCGTAACTGCGGCTACAACAAAAATATCGGCTACCTCGGCGTTGGTAATAAACATTTTGGAACCGTTAAGGATGAATTCATTCCCTTTTTTGACAGCCGTTGTCTGAATGTGCGCGGCGTCGCTTCCGGCGTTGGGTTCGGTTAAACAAAAAGAGCCGATTTTCTCTCCGGTTGCCAGCGGTTTTAAATATCTTTCTTTTTGTTCTTCGCTTCCGTATTGAGCAATGGGATTTGCAGCCAGAGAAACGTGCGCCGAGTAAGATAACGCCGTTGAAGCACATGCTCTGGCTAACTCTTCCAGAGTTATGGTGTACGAAATATAATCCATTCCGGCTCCGCCGTATTTCTCTTCAAACGGAAGACCCAGCAAATTAAGTTCAGCCATTTTTTTAAATGTTTCGTGAGGAAATATCTCTTTTTCATCCACTTCAATGGCTTTTGGCGCAACTTCATTTCTGGCAAATTCCCGAACCATCCGCCGCACCATTTTATGTTCTTCGGTAAATTCCATCATCCTCTATCTCCTCTTCGCTGAAAATTAGATGTATTATTTCCGCGCGTTCACGCTTTTTCAAAGTGCTGTATGGCTTCCTGATTTCCGAATACCAGCAAAACGTCGTTTATATTAAGTTTGGTATCTGCGTTGGGTTGAAAATAATAGCTGTGCTCTTTTCCGTTTTTAATCTCTTTGCGCCGAATCATCAATACTTCCAAGTTAAATCGATTACGTATGGCAGCCTCGCGAAACGTTTTTCCCACCAAACTCATTGGCACTTCAATTTCATCAAAATAGTGCTGCCCGATAACATGAACGCGTTTTTGTTTTGTTACTTCACGGATGCTTCTTCCGCTTTCGCCAGCCATGTCGCGCAGGAATATCTGTTGGTTATAGGCGTCAATCACCGAACGCTGAGTAATCGTTCCCAGAATCTGCTCATCCCCGTCCGCGGAAACAACCGGTAACTCTTCAAGTCCTGTTTCTCCAAAAAGTTTCATTACCCGATCCAAAGTTTCGTCTTCGCGCACTACCGGGATATTCGGATTAACAATATCGGCAGCAATTAACAAATGCTTTAATGTGTCAAAATCCATAATGGTTTGACGAATCTCCTGCATTGAAATATAACCGATAATTTTCTGATCTTCATCCACCACGTAAATTTGATTATGACCCGAATTGACGATAAGCGGCAATAATTCTTCAAACTGGGTTTGCACCGATACCAGATCAATGGTATTATTCGCCACGCTCGAAACTCTTAATGATTTCAACACGTTAATTTCACGACCGCCAAAAATATTGATGCCGCGACGTATCAGTTTTAAGGTGTAAATCGATTCATTTTGCAGACGCATGGCTAAAAGCGTGGCAATTATTGTGGTAATCATTAAAGGAAGAATGATCTTGTAATCGTTGGTCATTTCAAAGATAATCAAAATAGCCGTAATCGGACCGTGTGTGGCAGCCCCCACAACACCGCCCATGGCAACCAAAGCATAAGCGCCGGGCGAAGCCGTCCAGCTCGGAAATAATAAATTCACAATATGACCGGAGGTTACCCCTAACATGGCGCCCATAAACAATGAAGGCGCAAAAATACCGCCCGAACCGCCGGAGCCCAAACTGATCGAAGTGGCAAGAATTTTAACAATCACCAGAACTGCGGCAATCTGCCAGATTAAATGTCCGTAAAGAGCCATATCCATGGCATCGTAACCGACGCCATAAATGTAAGGAAATACCAAACCGATTCCGCCGATACACAAGCCGCCGATTACACCCTTTACATATTCGGGCATTTTCAGATTATCAAAAAAATCTTCGGAGTAATATAAGGTGCGGATAAAAGCGACCGCCGTTAAACCCGCTAAAAAACCGAGGACAACATAATTAATTAATTCCAAAGGAGAAACCATTTCGTATTTGGGAACTTCAAAAGCGGGATGATTTCCCAAATAATGTCTTGAAACAATGGTTGCAGCCACCGAAGAAATAACAATCGGACTAAATTGAGGAACGGCAAAGTCACCTAAAATAATTTCCACCGCAAAAAGCGCGCCCGCCACGGGCGCATTAAACGCAGCGGCAATTCCCGACGCGGCTCCGCAGGCAACAAAAACGCGCATACGTTTGGGATTAACTTTAAAAAATTGCCCGACCACCGAACCGACCGCCGATCCGATTTGGATTACCGGTCCCTCGCGTCCTACCGAACCCCCAGAAGCAATGTAAAGCGCGGAAGAAAATAATTTGGCAATAACCACCCTGGGACGGATAACGCCGTTGTGCAAGGCAATCGCTTCCATTACCTCCGGCACACCATGCCCTTTTGCCTCTCTGGCATAATACTGAATGATCAACCCTACAACCAAACCGCCAAAGGCAGGGATAATAATCCTCCAATACCAGTCGATAGACTCAATAGTATTTAAGCTAAAGGTACCTTGCCAAAAAAGTTGCTGGAACCAGCGGATGGTCAACTGAATAAGAACTGCGCCGTAGCCGCCAAGCAATCCGATAAAAACGGCTACAATTAAAACAAAGCTGTGCTCGGTTAATTTAAGCCGGTTGAAATAAACCAAAAATTGTTTATAAGCTCTTCTAAGAAATTTTGGGAATCGGAAGAATTTCTGATTTGTTTGCATGGGGCTAATTATCTGATAGTATCTTCACGTATGGATTGAATCCGATTATTTTCATCCAAAAGCACAATTTTAACTTTATGACGAGAAATTTCTTCGTCCTTAAGATGGGCGTAAGTAATAATAATTATCAGATCGCCCACATGACCAAGCCGGGCTGCGCCGCCGTTCAGACAAATTTCTCCCGATCCCCGTTTGCCCCGTATGGCATAAGTGGTAAAGCGATCGCCCGTGGTAATATTGACCACATCCACTTTTTCATAAGGGAGAACGTCGGCGGCTTCCATTAAATCGGGATCTATGCTCAAACTGCCTTCGTAGTTTAAATTGGCGTCCGTAACCCGGGCGCGATGTATTTTTGCTTTAAAGAATATGCGTTCCATGGTCTTTCTGTTCATTATTTATTTTTATCAAAACCATAAATTTAAAAAATATTACATGTCTGTGCAACTTGATCTGTATCTTATTTTAACAACAGCGTTATTTTGACGATTCCAGGTTCTCAATCCGGCTCATCGTAGCCATTGCCCTCGGTAGTCCGTTACCGGTAACGCCCAAATATCCCTTGTGTAATTTGCTCCGCAGAAATTCCTCTTTTCAGGGCGCGGCGGACATTGGAATGAACGGCGCACTCCGAACTCTGAGCGACCGCAAACGCCTGTCAATGTTTCGTAAGCATCGGATATTTGCCGGACAGAGCCTTTCGCTCCCCATCACTGCTGTTTTTTATTTATCTTAAAATTGCCGTTCCTGTTTAATTTATGTTCATAATCGGTCAATGGTGTGATTAACTTTATTTTAAGAAAGGAATATTCTATTAACACTTAAATCCTTGCTTTTTTTTGCGTTATTGGTTAAGGGTTAAGCGTTAAGCGTGCTTCTCCTGCCACCCACAAAGTCAAACCAGCGCAACGGTTTTCAGCATTCTGCTTTCCGATAATCTTTTTTCCTTTTTCCTTTTTCCTTACCTGTTACTCATCACGCATTACGATCTCGCCGCGGTAAAACTCTCTTATTTGGAAATCGGATTCCGGATATTTGAGGATAACCGGTAGTCCGAACGCCATCTGGTCTTTTCATTTTCCGGTTTGGATAGGGGTAACCGTTAAAAAATTGCAATCGTTTACTCAATAAAATTTTTCATGGCTTCATGTTCGACAACCCGATCATAAGTATCAAAATTAAAGGCTTCCAGAAAAACCCCGAATCTTTGTTTGTCGTAAGGACCAAAGTAAATGGCATCCATTCGCAAAGTAACTTTCGGTTCACCCACAGATACATAGGTAACAATATAGGCTTTGGAATTTAAGTTGTTTACCGCTTCCAGAAAAGCGAGACGGTTGCCCATTACATTTTCTTTTAGTCTGAAATACTGCTGAAACAACAAACCGTCAAGATAAGCTCTGACGACGGTGGTTCCGTATCTCTGATGTCTGGCTATCACGGTATTTTCGTCTTCGTGGGGTTCAATTTCATAGCCCAAAAATTCAAAATGTGTAATAAAATCCTTTGAAATTTCCGCCATTTTTTTCTCCTTTGTTTTTTGGATATTTTTAAACGATTGCTCCGGATAAAGATTCTAAAATATTTTTTTCGGAATTCATTCCGGCTTTGTTGTTGAAATCGATATTTATTACAGAACATTCTTCCCTGAGTTTAGCGAGGGCGGTCGCTTGAATCAGCCGCAGTTGATGCCTCAAAAAGTCATCGGAAGACTATCATAAAAACGGTTGTGAAGAGATCAATCCTTTGTCGGAATTTGAAACAGATTCGAAAAACGCTGAAAAAACAATCCTTGTTAAAAATAATATTTTTCCGTAAATCCGTTATAGCTTGCCTATTGTTATCAAATAATAAAAACTTTTTCTTTTCAAAACAAAAAAATATTTGAACCCGAGCAAATATTTTACGTTATAAAACAAGATTATTGGTTTCCTGTAAAAAAAAGGGTTTTTAATTTTTTGAATTTAAAAACTTTTATTTGTATAATTTGCAAATAGAAACTTCTAATTTTTAAGGAATTGTGCCTTCCATTCAAAAGACGAGGAGGGTTTTTCTATGTCTTCAAAATCATCTGAAACTAGTTTCAGAGAACTCATGGATATTGCGGGAATCACCGTTAACGGCAACCAACCTTACGATATTCATGTACATAACCCAGATTTTTACAAAAGAGTTTTACGTGATCAGGCTCTTGGTATGGGGGAATCGTACATGGACGGCTGGTGGGATTGCGAAGCTCTTGACCAATTTTTCGATCGCGTCCTGCGCGCCAGGTTAGATGAAAAGGTTAAGGGAAGCTGGAAACTTAAGTGGCACATTTTACGCTCTAAACTTTTTAATTTGCAAGCGCATCATCGCGCCTTTGAGGTGGGGAAAAAGCACTATGATGTGGGAAACGATCTTTACATTCGAATGCTCGATAAACGGTTAAACTACACCTGCGCTTACTGGAAAAATGCAAAAACGCTGGATGAGGCTCAGGAAGCCAAGCTGGAATTGGTTTGCAAAAAAATAGGGCTTGAACCGGGGATGACCGTTCTTGAACTCGGCTGCGGGTGGGGTTCGTTTGCCATTTACGCCGCCGAAAAATACGATGTAAAAGTCACCGGCGTTACGGTTTCAAAAGAACAGGTCAAATTGGGAACGGAGATGGCTAAAGGATTGCCGGTTGAATTGAAGTTAATGGACTATCGGGACGTAACCGGAAAATACGACCGGGTGATCTCTATCGGCATAATGGAACATGTGGGCTACAAAAACTATCGCACATACATGGAGGTGGTGGATCGTACGTTGAAAGACGACGGCATCGGTTTTTTTCATACCATCGGCGGAAACGTAAGCACTACCTCCGCCAACGCCTGGACCACCAAATACATCTTTCCCAACGGCATGCTGCCTTCCATAGCACAGTTAGGAAAGGCGATGGAAGGGCTGTTTGTAATGGAAGACTGGCATAATTTTGGACCCCATTACGATAAAACCTTAATGGCGTGGCACGAGAATTTTGAAAAAGCCTGGCATGAATTAAAAGACAAATACGGAGAACGATTCTACCGCATGTGGCGCTACTATCTGCTCAGTTCGGCGGGAGGATTCCGAGCGCGACAGACGCAATTGTGGCAGGTGGTAATGACAAAACAGGGGCGCGCACAACCGCCTTGCAGAATCAGTTAATTCTGCAGCAGAGCAGAGAATTAACCCCTTCCTGAAAATAAAATTTTTCGGGAAGAATGCCGGAATAAATGACATGAAAGAGAAGGAAATAATTATCATAGGCGGCGGACCGGCGGGCTCAAGCTGCGCCTGGAAACTTAAACAGGCGAACAAGGACGTCCTTATTTTAGATAAACGTCCATTCCCCCGTCTTAAACTCTGCGCCGGCTGGATTACTCCGCGGGTCTGGAAATTATTAGAATCATCGCCGCGGGCGTATCCGCACAGCGTTCATCTGTTTAAGCGGCTTCACTATTTCATCCGTAACAGAAAAATTTCTGTTCCCACCAGACAATATTCTATCCGCCGCGTTGAATTTGATAACTGGCTTCTTAAGCGATCAGGCGCAGAATTTGAACCGTTGCGGGTTCGCCAAATCCGCAGCGAAAACGGGTACTTTATTATTGACGAGCAGTACCGATGTAAATACTTAGTCGGAGCAGGGGGCACTAACTGTCCGGTGTACCGTTCAATTTTTGAAAAACAAAATCCTCGGGAATCCCATAAACGCATTACTACCATGGAGCTGGAATTTCAATACGATTACCGTGATCCGAATTGTTATCTCTGGTTTTTTGATCACGATTTGCCCGGATATTCCTGGTACGCTCCGAAAGCAAACGGTTACATTAACATCGGCATCGGCGGCAGATTTGATGACCTGAAAGCGAAAGAGACGACCATTCAGCAGCATTGGAATTATTTCATTGAAAAATTACTAAACAAAGGGCTCGTTAATCACATTCCAAACAATGTAAAGGGCTACAACTACTATTTGCGGCATTCATTAAAACAGCCGCAAATCGGCAACGCCTTTTTGGTCGGAGACGCCGCAAGTCTGGCGACTTTGGATATGGGAGAAGGGATTGGTCCGGCAATACACAGCGGAATTCTAGCGGCTGAAGCCATCATCAAAGGAAAACCCTATTCAGTCAAAAAAGTCCCGAAATACAGCTTTTGGGATATTTTGTTCTGGTGGAGATATCTGATCTGATTTTAAATAAAGTCTTCAAAAAATCCCTCGAATTATCATTCCGTTTACGCGCGAAAAATCCGAAACCCGCTCCCCCTTTAATCAGCCACGGTTGTCGTAGTTCATTTAAGCGTAAAATAACAATTAATAGCGATTACTTCCCTTCTTCCAACTTTCATTTGAACAGAGAAACAGAAAGCCGTAAATTTTGGCTCAACATTTGCGAAGGAACTTCCATGCACGAGATGTCAATTGCCGTAAGTATTGTCGATATCGCTGTTAAAACCGCGCAAGAGGCTGAGGCGCAAAAAATAAACGCCATTACCGTCGAACTAGGCGCGCTTGCCGGCGTGGTTCCCGAAGCTCTTGAATTTTGTTTTGAAGCAGCCTGCAAAGAGACCATTGCCGAAGGAGCAAAGCTCGAATTAATCCGTCTTCCGGCATTGGCTAAGTGTACTTCTTGCGGTTTCGAGTTCGAGACCGACCAATTTCTCAATGTCTGTCCGGAGTGCAAAGCGCAAGTACTGGCGGCGGGCGGTCAGGAACTGCAAGTTAAATCCATCAACGTAGATTAATTAAGGAGATCATCATGTGTGATACCTGCGGATGCGGAGAGCACGAAGATAAAATAACATATCAACGTCCGGGACAAACCAGCCATTCACATACACACACCCACGGAAATCACGAACACACCCATGAGCACAACCACGATCACGATCATGAACATGATCATAACCATAATCACGACCATACGCACCCTCACGATCATGATCACGGGAAAACCATTCAGATTGAAACCGATGTCATGCAGAAGAATAATCTGCTTGCCGAACGCAATCGAGGCTTTTTTGAAGCCCGCAATATTTTGACATTGAATCTGGTCAGCTCTCCCGGTTCCGGTAAAACCACCCTGTTGGAAAAGACCATTCAACAGCTGAAAGACGAAATCAATTTTTATGTTATCGAGGGAGATCAGCAAACATTGCGCGACGCCGAACGAATTAACGCCGTGGGCGCCCCTGTCATTCAGGTCAACACGGGAAACGGTTGTCATCTGGATGCTTCTATGATTAACCACGCGGTAAAAGAATTAAACCCGGCAGCAAATTCCGTTCTTTTAATAGAGAATGTGGGCAATCTGGTCTGCCCTTCCCTGTTTGATTTGGGAGAAGCACACAAAGTGGTAATCATTTCCGTTACCGAAGGGGACGACAAGCCGTTGAAATACCCGACCATGTTCCGCAACTCCGATATTTGTATTATCAATAAAATCGATCTGCTTCCGTATGTGGATTTTGATGTTCAGGTTTGCAAAGAATACGCTCTGCAGGTTAACCGCCGTTTACAATTTTTTGAACTTTCGGCGAGTAAGGGCGAAGGAACGGAAGCATGGTTTAAATGGCTAAAGGAGCGGCTCCATTCCGAATAAGATGAAACGTCAACGCATCAATGTAAACGGAATTGTGCAGGGAGTGGGATTTCGACCCTTTGTTTTTAATCTGGCGAGGCGGCTGCAATTAGGCGGATTTGTCACGAACACCAGCGACGGGGTAATTATCGAAGTAGAAGGCAGGGACGGATCGCTAAATGAATTTTTACGCTGTTTGCAGGAAGAAAAACCTCCGCTTTCCGAAATTATTCATCTTGAATGGAGCGATATTTCTCCGCTGAACGAAAAAAACTTCCGCATTCTCGCTTCCGTCGATTCGGATGACAATCAAACATTAATCTCACCGGACATTGCCGTTTGCGACGATTGTTTGCGCGAATTGCGGGATCCGCAGGACCGCCGGTATCGATACCCGTTTATCAATTGCACCAATTGCGGACCACGCTTCACGATTATCAGACGAATTCCTTACGATCGTCCCCATACCAGCATGGTAAAATTTGCAATGTGTTCCGAATGTCAGGCGGAATATGACGATCCCGCTAACCGGCGCTTTCACGCTCAGCCCAATGCCTGCGGACGCTGCGGACCACAAATATGGTACGAAACGGCTGCGGAAGAGAAAATTCTTGCAAGAAAAAACGAAACTATCGAACGCGCGGCAGTTGATCTGTTGAACGGTAAAATTGTCGCTATTAAAGGACTCGGCGGATTTCACCTGGCTGTTGACGCCGCCGATGAACAAGCGGTAAAACGTTTGCGCCGGCGAAAAAATCGCGAGGAAAAGCCTTTTGCCCTCATGCTCCCCGATCTTAACGCTGTTGAAAAAATCGCCGAACTTGCTCCGGCGGATCGGGACTTATTAACATCTCCCCGGCGTCCCATTGTTCTGTTAAAAAAGAGAGAGCCGTGTCCGGTCGCTGAAGGAGTGGCTCCTCAAAATCAACGACTGGGCATTATGCTGCCTTACACACCGCTGCACTATTTAATCTTTGACGAACTTATCAAACAGCGGGGGGATGCGAGCGTACCGGCGCTTGTCATGACCAGCGCCAACCGATCCGACGAACCCATTGTAACGGATAACGACGAAGCACGCACCCGTTTGGGAGATATCGCTGATTATTTACTGTTACACGACCGTGCCATTTTGATTCGGGCGGACGATTCGGTTGTCGCTCGTTTTAACGGACAAACCACTTTTTTCAGGCGAAGCCGGGGATATGTTCCTCGTCCGGTTTTTCTTCCTACTTCGGGTCCTTCGGTTCTGGCAACCGGAGGCGAATTAAAAAACACCGTCTGCATCATCAAGAAGAACCGCGCATTTTTGAGCCAACATATCGGAGACCTTGAGAACCTGCTTGCCAATAATTTTTTTGAAGAGACCGTCGAGCATTTTCTAAACATTTTGCAGGTCGAGCCCGAATTGGTCGTTTGCGATCTTCATCCGGGCTATTTTTCAACCCAATGGGCGGAAACGCAAAAAAAATGGCGGGTAATTAAAGTGCAGCATCACCATGCGCATTTAGCGTCGTGCATGGCTGAATGGCAGCTCGACGAACCTGTTATCGGAGTTATTCTGGACGGGACGGGTTACGGGTATGATCAAACAATTTGGGGCGGAGAAATTTTAATCGGCGATTATCTGTCAATTCAGCGTTTTGCCTGGTTCGAGCCCTTACCCCTACCCGGCGGAGATGCGGCTGTCAAACAACCCTGGCGCACGGCAATCAGTTATTTGTTCCGCGCCTGCGGCGAAGAAATTCCCCCTCTGCCTTTTTTAAAAGATAAACCCGTAAACCTGATTCTTGAAATGATTCGTAAAAAAATCAATAGTCCGTTAACCAGCAGTTGCGGTCGATTGTTTGACGCTGCTTCGGTCATCAGCGGGGGCAGAGAGGAAATCCGTTACGAGGCGCAAGCAGCAATGGAATTTACGCAGGCTGTGCGTTCCGTTGATTGTCCTCCATTGGATTACCTTGTTGAAGTGCCGCAAATTCCGGTCGATCCGTTAATTCGTTCTCTTTCACAACAGGCTTTAAAAGGAGCGACATTTCAACACCTTGCCGAAAGGTTTCATGCAACGCTCAGCCGTCTGTTATGTGAAATTGTTGAAATTGCGGTACAAAAAACAGGTTTACGCAAGGTGGTTTTAAGCGGCGGAGTATTCCAAAACGAAGTCCTGCTTTCATCATTGGTTGTTTTATTAAATCAGAAAAATCTGAAAGTATTCACACATCGTCAGGTTCCGCCGAATGACGGGGGAATTTCCCTGGGACAGTGCGCAATCGGTCAACGGTTGTTGACAAAAACTGAGAACAATGTGCGGTATTCTCTGTTTAATCATTAATAAAAGCTTATTTTACAAAAGAGTTTAAATTTAATTGAAATTTTATTAAACTTAGTTAATCATTATTTAAATGGAGGTTGAACATGTGTCTGGCTATTCCGGGAAAAGTCATAGAGATATATGAAGAGGCGGGACTGCGAATGGGAAAAATCGACTACAGCGGCACCGTCAATAAAGCCTGCCTTGCTTACGTACCCGATGTTAAGGTCGGGCAATACGTGATAGTTCACGCGGGCTTTGCCATTTCTGTTTTGAATGAAGATGAAGCGGAGGAGGTGTTTGAAACATTTGACGAGATGACAGACGCTTTAAAGAAAGAAGGTTATGCGGTTGAAAACGAACCTCTTTCCAAAAAGAGAAAATCGAAAGATAAAAATTAGTACATTCGGGATTTTTTTAATCACAATATTTTCCGACCCAATTAAATAAAAAACCGGAGGAAAAGCTTTTGAAATACATTGATGAATTCCGGGATCCGGAGTTGGTGCGCACTCTGTTAAACAAGATAAAACAAGCGGTAACGCGTCCCTGGGTTGTCATGGAAATTTGCGGGGGGCAGACCCATTCCATCATAAAGAACGGTATCGACCAAATGCTTCCCAAAGAAATTGAGTTGGTTCACGGTCCGGGCTGCCCGGTTTGTGTAACGCCGTTGGAGATGATTGATCAGGCTTTAGCGATTGCCAAAACGGACAATGTAATCTTTACTTCATTCGGAGACATGCTGCGGGTGCCGGGCAGTGAATCGGATTTGTTTCAGGTTCGCTCAGAAGGCGCCGATGTGCGCATGGTTTATTCGCCGTTGGAAGCGTTGAAAATT
>JAJRSN010000180.1 GCA_024278715.1 Calditrichota bacterium | reverse complement strand
CTCCGGCGTTCACAATATCGCCTTTTGGGTCGAAAATATCCGTCCGTCGGAATCGGACGGCAACGCCGGGTACTGGCGCATTTCGTCTTTTTTAACCGGTTGGGGAAATATTGATGACTGGAAGCCGTCAAAAATTCAGGTTACCGCTCCCGAAGGCGGCGTTTATCAAACAAACAGGAATATTGCCTTCAGAATCGATCTTACGGATGATTCGGGTTTACCCGTTGTAATTACCGATCAAATCCTGAAAATATCCGCCGAACGAAGCGGCGCGGAATTTTCGCAGGATAAACGATCGTGGAGTAACCCGCTTACGGTTCGTATTAAAAATGGCTCGCTTCAGCTCTGGTTCAGATCGGGCGAAAACGGAGAATTTGTAATCAGAGTCAAAGACCCTGCGGGAGTTCTGCCCGAAGCGGATCCGATAACCGTTACGGTGAATAATTTTGAGCCCGGAGAAGGGGAGGAAAACTTTGCTTTGAATTACAAAGCGGTTTCCGCCGATTGCGCCTGTAACGCCAACGAAAAACCGGAATTCGCCCTGGACGGTTCTTTGACTACCAAATGGTGCTGCAATAACGGCGGCAGCGACTGGATGACGGTCACTCTGCCCGATTCCGTTGAGCTTAATTATTTTATCATTCGTCATGCCGGCGCCGGGCGGGCTCCGGAAGGCGATCCGGGACACGGCGATAATCCGGGAATGAATACGCGGGATTTTGCCGTCCAAACCAGAGATTCCGCCGGCAATTGGAAAAACATTGTTTCCGTTGTCGGTAATCCGCAAAACGACGAGGGAAACGTGACCTATCACGCCTTGCCGCAAGCGGTTAAAACCGATCGGGTGCGTTTGCTGATTACGGATCAGGGCTCCGATAATGCAGCCCGGATTTATGAATTTGAAATGTACAATCGCGATTTAAGCGCTATCGATTTCGATCATTTTGAAACCCCAAAACTTCCCGAATTGTTTTTTGTCTATCCGAATTATCCCAATCCGTTTAACGGAGAAACTACTATTAAAATTTTTGTTCCCGAGTTTACCGGAATTCAGACGACCGTTTTTGATTCGCGGGGACGATTGATCAGGCATTTGTTAAGCGGGAAATTTCCGCGCGGATTCCATACCTTTAAATGGAACGGACTGAATATCCGCAATCAGGTCGTCGCCAGCGGCGTTTACTTTTTAAACGTTCGGTTTACCAAAAGAGACGGAACGCAGTTTGTCAAATTAAGAAAACTTATCCTGGCAAAATAATAGTCGATAGCTGTTTATCGGGGTCTTATCGAAAATCGGCATGACTGTTTCGAAGCAGTTTGTTTTAGCAACGATGAAAAATATTAGTTTTTTATGATAAACGCCCGCTTACAAACAAAAAATCGGTCGTGTTCGGAAATTCGACGCGAAGACTTCTGAAAAAATAATGGTAAATATAAAGCCGTTTATTTATTGCAAAACATGGGTTTGTTTATTAAGTTAAGCAATGTTTTTTATTCATGTTCGGGATTTATTTTTTGAATCCTGTGTAAATTAAAATTTTTTAAATATTTTGTCAATGCAAAAATATTCTTTTATAAAGGGTAGATTATGAGACGTCGTTCATTTTTAAAAAGCACATTACTTTCAGGGTTGGCTGCCTCGGTATTAAAAAGTAAAATGGTGGACGGAGCTGTTTTAAAGGACAGTAAGGGCAAAGTTTTGGTAGTCTCCAGCTATAACGGATTACGTGCCACCGAAAAAGCCGCGCAGATGATTTTAAACGGTTCGGACGCCCTTGACGCCGTGATCGCCGGAGTTAATATTGTGGAAGACGATCCCAATGATCATTCGGTCGGCTACGGCGGATTGCCGAACGAAGAAGGAGTTGTGGAACTAGATTCTTGCGTGATGCACGGTCCCACGCACAATGCAGGCGCAGTTGCAGCCTTGCGCAATATTAAAAATCCCTCAAAGGTTGCCAAATTGGTAATGGAACGAACCGATCACGTTCTTTTGGTGGGAGAGGGAGCCTTAAAATTCGCCAAAGCCCACGGCTTTAAAGAAGAAGATTTGTTAACCGACGAAGCCCGTAAAATTTGGTTGTACTGGAAAGAAGGATTGAGCGATAAAGATGATTGGTTTTTGCCGCCCATGGATCAAATTCCCGAAAAATACAAAAAATGGATTCACACCACGGGAACGATAACCTGTCTCGGGCTGGATTTGCAGGGAAATATTTCCGGTGTTACCACAACAAGCGGTTTGGCGTTTAAAATTCCCGGGCGGGTCGGAGACAGCCCGATCATCGGCGCGGGTTTATACGTTGACAACGAAGTGGGAGCCTGCGGCTCAACCGGTCGAGGCGAAGAAAATTTAAAGAATCTTTCCTGCTATCAGGTTGTGGAGTACATGCGCGACGGTCTTTCTCCCGAGAACGCCTGCAAAAAGGTTCTCAAACGAGTTATCGGTCACGCAAAACTGCCCGAACTAAAGAATAGCCGCGGTTATCCGAGTTTTAATTTAAGATTGTACGCTTTGAACAAAAACGGCGAATTCGGATCAGCCTCAATTTACGGACCGGCGGAGTTTTCCGTGTTTGACGGAAAAGAAAACAAACGTCGCCCGAGTCCGTTTTTTTATGAATGGAAATATTTAAAATAAATAATAATCGAGGGAATAATGCAAACAGGTGATATTCGTTTAATTAAAGACATTAACGCCCGCTTGGTTTTGAATCTGATTCGTGAACATAAGGTTATTTCCGGGGCGGATCTTGCCAAGATTACCGGGATGCGCCCGTCCACAATTTCCAATATCCTGCGAGAATTAAAAAGTAAAAATTTAATTGTCAATCTCGGGAAAGGGGAATCCACCGATAAAGGGGGAAAACGTCCCTATTTATGGGGATTGAACGATGAAGCATCTTATGTGTTGGGAGTCGATGTCGAACTCGGCGAAATAACGGCTGTGGTTTTAAAATTAAACGGCGAAAGCGTGTTTAAGCATGTGTATAAAACCGAGCAAACCAGCGATATTCAGGTAATTGTCGATCAAATTGTAAATGTGGTGCACGACAGCGTCAAAAAAGCAAGAATCGACATGGAGCATATACTCGGTTTGGGCGTTGCCGTCGCCGGAGTGGTGAATTCCGCCAGAGGCGTGGTGATCGAAACGGATATCTCTCCGAAAATGAATATACCGTTGAAAGCCTACCTCGGAAAGCATTTTAATTTTCCGATGGTTATTGAAAATAACGCCAATGCCGCCGCAATCGGCGCCAAGTGGGTCGGTTCCGCAAAAGATGTGCAGAATTTTATCATCGTTCTGGTGGAATTGCACTGTGACGTCGGCGGAATGGGAATCGGTCTGGTATTGG
>JAJRSN010000179.1 GCA_024278715.1 Calditrichota bacterium | reverse complement strand
CCCCCTTTTAATTTCCACCCTTTGAAGGGGGGAACGCCGAAGGCAAGGGGGGTCTTGTTCTCAAGCAGCACAATCTCCTAAATTCTGAGCAATTAATAACATTTAATATCTATACTTTGAGTACTCATCACTCGTCACGACCTTCTTCTCGTCACTTTGTCACTCGTCACTCGTTACTTGTCACGTCTTTGTCACCAATTCGTTAAACATTAAAAGAGCTTTTAATCGGTGATCTTCAAAAAGTTATTAGTAATCTTTTTGGCTGTTTTTGCAGCCGTTTTAATTTTACTGATTGCGTTACTTGGTTATTTCTATTTGCAATCGCCCGTCAAACAAATTGACCGTCTTGTTTATCCGGTAAAAATTAAAAGCCAAAAAATCGATATCGTGCGTTTAAACGGCGAAAAGCGAATTTATCTGAATTACACGTTTCAGCGGAATGAAGCCGACACCTTTCGTATTACCATAAGCAAACCCGCGAAATCGTCAAACAAAAGGTTGCCGGTCATTTTTATTTTGGGGGGATTGGAAATCGGGCGCAAAAGTTTAAAATACATTCAACATCACGGACCGAACATTCTTATCGCTTATGAATATCCCTACCGCCCAAAATACTGGTACGACGGCGCCGCCATCGAACAAATTCCGCTTATTCGAAAATCTGTTCTTATGGTTCCCGGACAGGTTACTCAGCTCATTCAATGGGTTAAAAAACAGAGTTGGTGCGACACAACCAAAATTAGTCTGTTGGGTTACAGTTTCGGAGCCTTGGCTATTCCATCGATAGTGTATTTGCTAAACCTCCACAAAACAGATGTTCAAGCCGTGGTCATGGCTTATGGCGGAGTAAATATCTATCGGATTCTCCAAAATAATTTAAAGACCATTCCGTCTGGTGTCAGACCTGCAATCGCTTTTTTGGCAAGTACGGCTATTCGACCGATAGAGCCTTCTTTGTACGTTCCTTATTTGTCGTCTAATTTTTTAATTATCAACGGTAAATACGATAAACAGATCCCCAAAGAAAGCTGGCTTAAACTGCATCGTCAAATTCCGCAGCCAAAAAAAATCGTTCTTTTGGAAGCCGGTCATATACATCCCAGAAAAAGAGAGCTTATTGCTCTGATAATTTCAATCAGTCAGCAATGGCTTTTTGAACAGGGAACCATTAATCCCACCGTTTTTTAGTCTTTGCCATCCCTTTATTTTGTTTTGCCAACTTTTTTGATATCCACTTTCCATGATTTTTTTCTCTCCTCCGTCTCCCCCGTTACTTTGTCACTAATTCGTTAAGCGTTAAGGGTGTAAGCGTTAAGCGGCTTCTCCAGCCCCTCAGCACGTCAAACCGGCGTAACGGCTTTCTGCATTCTGCTTTCTGATAATCTTTTTCTTTTGTCTTTTGTCTTTTGTCTTACTCATCAGGTTATTCGTTAAGCGTTGAGAGTGTAAGCGTTAACCATACCTCTCCTGCCATTCATCACGTCAAATCAGCATCACGCCTTTCTGCATTCTGCTTTCTGATAGTTTTTTTTATTTTGTCTTTTGTCTTTTGTCTTTTGTCTTACTCATCACGCATCACGCATCACGTCCTTGTTACATTGTTAATTGATAATAATAACAAAATTTTTTAAATTTTTTCAAAACAATCGGGCGGTTGGCTCAGTTGGTTAGAGCGCTGCGCTCACATCGCAGAGATCACTGGTTCGAATCCAGTACCGCCCACAAAAAACCTTGCTTTTTGGAGAAGTTTTTTTTCAATGTAACCGCCGTCATTGGTTTCTTGAATCGTGTAACCGTTGTCGCCGCCGAAAACTGCCCGGTAACGGGCAGGCATTCAAGAACACTTAACTATCAAAAAAAAATTACGCACGATCTCTCCTTAATGTGAAAGATACCAACCTCTTTCGCCTTTACTTTTAATGAAGGACACGCAAAAGACCGTTTTCACATTGAAATATCAATGTTTTTTTCATATATTAGACTTAGTCCGTAATTTTTTCATCAATCTCAGAGTTTAAAATGTAGTGATCATAATCCCAATTGTAGATGAATTTGATCCTGATTATTCAACCTGCCCTCCGGTATTTTCAGGTGTCTTCAGATAGTCAGGATCAAACCCAATTGAGTTGTTGCAGCACTTTACCGCTTTCGCCATTAGAGATCGACAGGACCTTGTTGTATTGCCATTTCTTGTAATAGATGCGTAATCTTTATTAGGAGGGAAAAATGTCGCGTTTATTTATTGTTCTGCTTTTTTGGGGAACGACTGTTACCTCGATTGTTTGGGCAGGCAATCGTTCTGATTTGTTCAATGCTCCAAATTCGGACAATCCACTCCAAAACCGCGCCCGCGCATACCAGGACAAAGGCGCATTAAAATTGGCGATAGAAAACTTCGGACGTTTTGGCGGCGCATCCACGCCTCAAGCTTTATGGTGGGATTTTCAATACATCAATAATCTATCGCTTGTAATGGGCGTTCCCGGTAAGGACACTCTGGGTAATCCCTACCCTTGGGCTGTGGGACGCAAGCAAGCATTTAATGTGGAAACAAACGAATTTTTCACTGTGGGCACAGACACAACCTATTGGGGACCGACAGTGTCCGAAGCCTGGTTCGACCGCACCACAAACCTGAATCGGACCGATTGGGAGGCGGTTGACGACGCCCAAATCCGTTTGCACAATCCGAACGCAACAGCCGGAAAATATTACGGACGTTACGGCTATTACACAAATGCCGAAGATACCTATCCATTAGTCGCCACAAGCACCATTCCCGCTACCTGGCCTGTGATTGACGGGCAGCCTGTTTGGCCGGGACACTGGGCTGTTGATCCCAACGACCCTACAGGAGACACAGAACTTAACGGAGTTTTTGTTTCTGATCAGGACATCTATTTTGAATTCGACGATCGGTTGGCTACGCGGGATGTTGACACAACTCAGGGATATCCGATCGGCGTCCGCGTGGAAGTTTCGTCCTATTCATTTGCCGACACCAGCGCCAGAGATATGATCTTTTTTAACATGGTGTTGCACAACGAATCGGATTACAACTACCGGGACGTGTATGTGGGACTTTATCTGGACGCCGATATTTATTCGCGATTGAGCAACGGCTCGTATGCCGGTCGTACGAACGAAGACGACATAATGTCTTACGATCTACAACAGTCCATGGCATACATTTACGATCTTGACGGCGACCACGACAATCCTTATGTCGGCGGGAAGAAATTGGCTTACTGCGCTTTAAAATTTTTGGACACTCCAACCGCTTCCAAAGACATGGACCTGACCAATGACGGCAACGTGGATGTGACAAAAGGCGACAAATTGGGTCTTACCGGCTGGCACTGGTTTGATTGGTACTTCAGACCGGGCGCAAGCGATGTTAGCAGCTATGAGGGTCCGTGGTCCGGAGACGGCAGTACCCCGGTCGCCGAAAACAAGGAAGAAATTCAATACAAAATTCTCGCCGGAGACACCGCCAACCTCACGGCGTACGATTCCACACACTACTTTCATCCTTCGTACTCCGCGGGCAAAGTCGATAAGCTTAATCCTTATTTCGATTCTCCCGACGGTTTGTTGTACGAATATCCCGAAGGATTGGATTGCATTTTTATCATGACGACGGGACCGTTCGATTTAAACGCCGGGGATTCGGCGCCATTTTCATTTTGTCTGATCATGGCGCAGGACCTCAAACAGCTTGAGCTCAGAGCAAATACCGCTCAACGCATATTCGAGAATAACTACCGGCTGGTTCCTACCGTCATAACTAAAGACAAAACCCATTCGATTATTTCCGGATTTCAGCTTGCGCAAAATTATCCCAATCCGTTCAATTCCCGAACTCGAATAAATCTTACGGTTCCCAGATATCATCGCGTTCGACTGGCTTTGTTTAACACGCTGGGTCAAAAGGTCAAAGAGCTGTTAAATAAACCTTTAACGCCGGGAGATTACACAGTCAATCTTGACGCTTCCGATTTAGCAAGCGGGGTTTACGTTTACCGCCTTTACGCCGACGGCAGTTTGGTAGGAAGTAAAAAAATGATATTGATTCGATAAAACGAAAAAGACAGTCTCTGAATGTTCGGGCTGATGCGTAATGACTTTGTCACTTTTCATTAAGGGCATAATGGTTAAGGGTTAAGGGTTAAGGGTTAAGCGTGTAAGCGGCTTCTCCTGTCATCGTAATGAGTAATGAGTTATCTCCATCATCGCTCAAAATCTTAAATAATTCAGCCAAATTATTTTTTAGAGAATAAAAAATCATTTACTTCTTAACAACAAACATTTTACTATTTTCTGAATACTACCTACTACGGCTTTCTGCTTTCTGATAATCTTTTTT
>JAJRSN010000178.1 GCA_024278715.1 Calditrichota bacterium | reverse complement strand
TTTTGAGTACGGCTATGCTTTCGCCACTTCCCATGGTTTGACGGTTTGGGAAGCCCAGTTTGGCGATTTTGCCAACGGCGCCGAGATTATCATCGATCAATTTATCGCTGTCGCGGAATCGAGATGGGAATGGATGAACGGAATCGTTCTGTATTTGCCCCACGGCTATGAAGGACAGGGTCCGGAACACTCTTCGGCGCGAATCGAACGATTTTTGACTTTATGCGCCCGGAATAACATGACGCTCGCCAACTGCACGACCCCGGCAAATTTTTTCCATTTATTGCGCCGCCATATTAAAATGCCGTTCCGCGCGCCTCTTGTCATCTTTACGCCAAAAAGCTTACTGCGACATCCCAGCTGTATCAGCCCGATTTCCGATTTCACTAAAGGCGGATTCCGGGCAGTGATCTATGACGATTCGGTTGAAGCGCAAAAAACGAAAACCGTTCTTATTTGTTCGGGTAAAATTTACTATGAATTAGACGAACAACGGCAAAAATTGAAAAGAGACGATGTAGCCATTGTCAGGTTGGAACAGCTTTATCCTTTGCCGGAAACGGGAATTTTGAAACTTAAAAAAATCTATCCGGAGGCTAAAAAATTTATTTGGGTACAGGAAGAACCGGAAAACATGGGCGCTTTATCTTTTTTGTTGAGAAAATTGTATCCCAAATTTCGTTTTGAGTACATTGCCCGCAAAGAAGACTCTTCTCCCGCAACGGGTTACATGAGAAGGCATACCGCAGAACAGCAGGAAATTTTAGAAAAGGCGTTTTCGCTGTAATTCTAAGAAAAATGAAAAAGGAAAAAATTATGACCTTTCAAGTTAAAGTACCGGAGGTCGGAGAATCCATTACCGAAGTAACAATCGGACAATGGTTAAAAAAAGACGGAGATTTTGTCGAAAGCGATGAAGTGATCTGTGAAATAGAATCGGAAAAAGCCACGCTGGAGATTACCGCCGAAAAATCGGGAAGTCTTAAAATCCTTAAGCAGGAAGACGAAACGGTTCCCGTGGGAGCGGTTATTGCCGAAATAGACACAAAAGTTCTGGGCAATAAACAGGATGTGCCGCAAAAGGAAGAAAAAGCCGAGCCTTCCGAATCTTTAGCGCTTGAGGAGACAAAGGAAGAAGCACCGGAAATAAAAAAGGCGAAAATTTCACCCGTGGCTGCAAGAATATTGGAAGAAGCCGGCGTTGTTGCCGACGAGATTAAGGGAAGCGTCACGGAAGGAAGAATTACCAAATCCGACGCCCTAAAGGCTGTGGCGGCTCATAAAAAAGCGGAGCTCCCGGCGCAACCAAGCCAGCCCGTTACCGAAGAAAAAAGAATTCCCGTTGAAAAAAAGAAGGAAGATGTTGTTCAGCCTGCAATAAAAAGACAGCCCGCCCAGCGCACTGAACGACGTGAAAGGATTTCCACCCTTCGGCGAACCATTGCCAAACACCTGGTTGCCGCTAAAAATCAAACCGCCATGCTGACCACTTTTAACGAAGTGGATATGGGAGCTGTTATTGAGGCGCGGACCAAATACAAGCAATTATTTCAGGAAAGGTATGGCGTTAAACTGGGATTCATGTCCTTTTTTGTCAAAGCCTGTGCCGTGGCTTTAGGGGAATTTCCCGTTGTAAACGCCGCCATTGACGGAGACGAGATTGTTTACCATGATTACTGTGACATTTCCATTGCCGTTTCTACGCCGCGCGGATTGGTGGTGCCGGTGATTTTTAACGCCGATCTGATGAATCTGGCGGAAATTGAACGAGAGGTAGCCCGTTTGGCAGAAAAAGCCCGCGATAATAAGCTCACAATGGACGAAATGACCGGCGGGACTTTCTCCGTTACCAATGGCGGGGTTTTCGGCTCCCTGCTTTCCACTCCGATTATCAATGTGCCCCAATCGGCTGTTTTGGGGATGCACAAAATACAAGATCGACCGGTTGCTGTTAACGGTGAGGTGGTTATTCGTCCGATGATGTATGTTGCTCTTTCTTATGATCATCGTCTTGTGGACGGGAAAGAATCGGTGAGTTTCCTCGTGAGAGTGAAAGAACTTTTAGAAGACCCTTTGCGGATGTTGTTAGAGGTTTAAACTTTATTTTATTGTCTGAACCATGATTTACATTATTTAAGGATTACCGTGATTAATTGCGCATCAGTGGATCACAGATATACCAATCAAGAACATTTGATTTCCGGATTATTGTTATTAAAAATTTTAAAATCATAGCCCGTCTGTTAATCAAGAAAATTACGCTTCAGACATTTAATCATCTCTAAACTCCCTTTGCAAAACAACCGCTTTGAAGGTATCTTTACTTTCTTTATCGGCGCGTTGAAATTCTCCGTCAAAGTACATGTTTTCAGGCTCGTGCTTCAACTCTAAAATTGAAGGGTGATCAAAATTATCAAAACCGCTATTATATCCGCTGACCAGTATTGGCATATCCTGTGGCAGAGATTTTAAAATTTCAACTAACTCACCTACAGTGAAACAAATATCTTTTTCTTGACACATCTTTGTTCTCCTTTCGCTTCGTATTCATCTTTTTTATCGTACGTAGTGGGGTTTTAGTAAATAAGAGATTTCAGCTTCTTTTAACATTACAACGCAACCAATTATCTTATCCGAACTATGATTTACTTGATTTCCGGATTACCGCGTTTGGAAACTTAATAAACATAACCAATCAATTAATCACAAAAATCATGGTTCAGATAATTTTTTCTTTCCATAAGATTTTTATCAAACAATTATACTTAAATATGCAAAATATCTTATTGAATATCAATAAGTTAATGTACAATATTTTTATTGATGCACATTAGAAATTGATTCAATCGAAATGAAACAGGATCGGTGATTATCACCAACGACCGACCGTTTAAAGAAGGGGATCGGATATTTAACATGACGGCACCTTAACTTCAGGATTTATCGATCGCTTAGCTCATTATGGCATCATCATTCAAATTAAGGGAGAATGTTACCGTAGGAAGGTGAAGTAATATAATCTGGGGTTTTAACATGGCGGAGATCTTTAGTAAAGGTCTTTTGATTTTTAAAGACAAAAGACAATAGGAAGAGTACGCGCTTTAAGAAATAGCCGGTAACTTTTAAATCGGCGAAAATGGTAAAAAATCAATCGGCAGGGACATCCTTTTAAGGAAGCCCTGGTTAACTTGAAAGAAATAACCCAAAAAGTAATTTTTTTCTACCGGGATAAAACTTCACAAAAGTATTAAACAACAGGAGATTGCTTAAAAGTTTCCAAATCTTTTTTAGCTCTCCCGGATTTTTAGGGGGAGAATTCTAAATTTCTCTTAAAAAGATTATTGCAATTCTGAAGTTCGCGAATAATATAAAAACTCTATTTTCTATTTTCTGAATTTTTCCATTAACCTGTTCTGCTAATGAGTTGGTAATTTAATTTTTAACGTGATTTCGTAAAAAGATTTTTTACGAAT
Source organism: Calditrichota bacterium (assembly GCA_024278715.1). Classification (GTDB taxonomy): domain Bacteria; phylum Calditrichota; class Calditrichia; order Calditrichales; family Calditrichaceae; genus Caldithrix. The sequence continues at coordinate 939 of JAJRSN010000178.1, read as the reverse complement.
TTTTCATATTTTTTTTAATCTCTGAAGAAAATTTCAAATATCAAGATTTTATCTTAGAAACTTTGTGAAGTTTTAATTCATTAACATCAAATTCAAATTCAAAAAAGGGATTAGAATTCATATTTTGAACCTCAGACTCATATTTTTCGCAATTTTTATATTCGGCTATTATAATCGGACGATAGTTCTTTCTCCCCCAAAATCTGATAATCCGAAAGGGGTTTTTCTTTATTCTTTTTCGGGATGACCCAAACCTTAATCTGTGGAAATTATATTTATCAACGTCAATCAAATTATTATTCTTGTCCCTTAATATAATCGTTATACGTTTGGGCCATTTTTTGAAATATCTAAAAAGGATAGATATTAAAACTAAAACAATAACAATTGATGTAGGAATAATATAAACAAGATAATCGGCTATTAAATTTTTATCCATTCTCATACCCTCCTTTTTTATAATGGCTCGGTAATAGGTTTTTCCTCAAAGATTAGTTGAATGAAAATACCTATGAACAAAGCAAAGAAACTGCGATACAATAAAAGCCCCGGAAATATGTCAATACTAAAAGGCTCATTTGTAATATTTTTTGTCAGGTTGATCCGATATTTTAACCTTATTTTTTTACCGGACAACACTCCAAGGCTATAGGAATATTTGAATTCTGATAATTTTTCAAAAGCCTTTTCCGCATCTGCTTTTTCGATTGCCCGAATCCAAAAAGAGTCTCTCTGCGAATCCAACGGATTTATCTTATCATGGAAAAAACATATTTTGGCAAGTAACGCTTTATTATCTATTTTACGGTAATATTTTTCACACAAATAACTAATTTCTTTAATAGCTGTCGTATCATTTTTGTAATTAGAAAACAAATCGTCTTCATCATCAAGGAGACCCACTCCTATTGCCTTTACCTCATCCGGAAGATCATCAAA
>JAJRSN010000177.1 GCA_024278715.1 Calditrichota bacterium | reverse complement strand
TTCCATTGAAAAGAAGAAGAATCGCCGTCCCGTGCAAACGCGGTATTTGCAAAAGAAAAACCGAACAGGATTAAAAAAATTGCGACAAACTTGCTCATGGAATTCCCCTTATTTTGTGGTAAGCAAGAACAGTTGAAATATATTAATTCTTTATTATTTATTCAAAATCTCGGACAACGATCTGTTTTGCGATTTAAGTCGGCGCCAAACATTATCGATACCCTGTCTCGTTAACCGGCTGCGAATTTAATTAAATTACAGGAATTTTTTTCGCCGGGAACAGCGATTTGGGTGTAAATCAACCGGCATTTTCCTCTTGCTAAGGCGCTCCGGATAAGCGTATTAAACAAAGAAGAAACGGTTAGGAAGAAAGTAAGCCAACGCCATCACATTTTTTGCGATTTTTATTAATTTTAGAAACGGTGGTTAAAGATGCATCATTTAAAGCCGAAAATGTTTGATAATCAATAATCCAGATTAAGACTTATGAAAAGAAGCAATACACTTTCAATTTTTACCCGAAAAGGTCTTTCGATCATTCCGCCGCTAATACTATTTTTTCTTCTTGCTTTGGTATTAAGTTTATTATGGTTTCACGATCGGGAACAAAACGCCCGGAACTTACGGGAACTGACGCAGGTCATGGGCGAACAGGTCGGAATTCGTCTGGAAAACTGGATAAACGCGCGATTGACGCTGGCGCATTTTTTAGCCCTGAATTGGAAGGAGCAATATAACGATAATCCGGAAAAATTCTGCCTTGACGTTTCCAATTTACTAAAAACATATCCGGGTTTGCAGGCGGTCAATTGGATTGACAGCACGTGGACTATTCGCATAATTAATCCCCAATCGGGAAACGAACCCGCCTTGAATAAAAACCTTCACTTTCATCCGGACTCCGGCGTAACCTTAGCCATTCAAAAAGCCATCGAAACCAAAAATCTCACCAGCACGCCGATTATATCTCTGTTGCAGGGAGGGAAAGGTTTTGCAACATACTTTCCGGTTTTTGAAAAGCAAAGGCTCTTAGGATTTATCAACGCCGTATTTAAAGTGGATACTTTAATTCAATATTGCTTAAACGATGAGTATCTTAATCAACATTTCAGTTACTTCATCCATAGTAAAGATAATAAGCAGATTTATTCCAAGGGTAAAATCTCCGCACATTCGAGAACCGAGTCCGCTTATTTAACAACCGTAAACATTCGCATAGCAGACCGGTATTGGAAGGTACACATCTCTCCCTCGGAAACATTCATTAAAAACGAACTTTCAATTACGCGCAACAAATTTTTCTTTTTTAATTTGATTTTTACGCTAATTATTGCATATCTGATTTGGATTCTTTTATTGCGCCACAGAAAAATCCGGCAAAGCGAGGAATTCTTCCGTTCTCTGTTTAAAGCCGCCAATACCTGGATTCATATTTTAAATCCGGAGGGCGTTCTTGTAAACGCCAACGAAACATTTTATCAGCAAACCGGGCTCGACGAAAATTCGCTGATCGGAAAAAAATTCAAAGATTTCCTTACTTACAAATCCCAAATCATTTTCGATTCCTGGTTAAAGGAACTGCCGGATAAAAATCGATTTCGATCCGAGCTTGAATTTATTATCGATAAAGACCGAAGGCGATACATTGATTGTTCCGGTTCGGTAATTTATGATTTTCAGCAAAAGCCGCTCTATCTGATACTCCATCAAATAGACATCACCGATAAAAAGCGGTTTCAACACGCTTTAAATGAAAGCGAAGCAAAATACCGGGTAATTGTCGAACACAGCCATGACGCAATTTTCATTTACCGCGACAATCGATTTTTATTTGTTAACAAAAGAGTAAGCGAAGTCTCGGAATATTCCATCGACGAACTTTACCAACTTCCGATTTGGGATTTGATTCATCCGGAAGATCGCGACCGCCTGCAAAAATACGCCCGGTCGCGTCGCGAAGGAAAAATTGTTCCCAGCACTTATGAAGCCAAAATAATTACCAAAAACGGTGATATCCGCTATTGCGAATTTGACATCTGCCCCATTAACTATCTCGGAGAATACGCGGGGTTGGGCGCCGTTCACGATATTACGGAACAAAAGAAAGCGCAACTAGCACTTATCGAAAGCGAAAAGCGTTATCGAAATCTTTTTGAGAATGTTCCGGTCGGACTTTACCGGACCACCGAAGACGGAATAATCATAGACGCAAACCTTACCCTGCTTAAAATTTTAGGATATTCGAGTTTAAAAGAATTAAAAAAGACAAACATCAACGACTTTTATGTCAGTAAAAACGCGCACTCTTTGTGGAAAAATCTCCTTAAAATTTCGGGAACCATGCAGAATTTTGAAACCAGCCTGCGGCGAAAAGACGGAAAAATAATCTGGATCAGAAACACAGCCAGCGTCCGCAAAGATCCTGCCGAAGGAAAAATCTACTTTGAAGGCGTGCTCGAGGATATTACAGAACAAAAGAAAGCCCAGACAGAACTCATCGAAAGCGAGAAACGGTTTAAAGAATTAGCCGATCTCCTGCCGCAAACCATTTTCGAATGTGACAGCGATTTCAACTTCACTTACGTGAATCGTCATGCCACAAAATTGACCGGGTACTCTCAATATGAAATATTAAACGGCATGAATGTGTTAGAACTTTTTCCGGAACAGGGAAAGAAGGAAATCATAAAAAGTCTTAATCAGGTTTTGCAGGCAAAAGAGTCCGAAACGCAGGAATTTATCGCCCGAAAGAAGAATGGTTCTTTTTTCCCCGTTCTGCTATTTATGTCTTCCATAATTCGGCAAGACAAAAGTAAAGGCTTGCGCGGCGTGCTGATCGATATTAGCGATCGCAAAGCCATAGAAGAAGCCCTGAGAGAAAGTGAAGCTCGTTATCGCAGTCTGGTTGAGCAATCGCCGGACGCTATTATTTTACACAAGGACGGTAAAATTGTTTACGCTAACGCTGCTGCCGTTCGCCTGTACAAAGGCGAAAACGAAGAAGCATTAAAAGGCTTGCCAATAATGAAATTAGTCCATCCTGACTATAAAAAATTAGTAAAAAATCGGATTAAACATTTACGCGAATCGGGAGAGATCGTACCTTTGATATATGAAAAGCACTTATGTCTCGACGGCAGCGAAATTGACGTTGAGGTTTTAGGGACGTTTATCCGCTATCAGGGAGTTGAAGCTAATTTAGCAATCATCCGGGATATTTCTAAGCGCATTAAAGCGGAAAAGGCGTTACAGGAATCGGAACAAAAGTTAAAAAGCATTTTAACTTCCATGATCGACATGGTTTTTCTGTTTGATCCGCGCGGCAGACTGCTCTTTTTTAATGCGCGCGATCTGGAAGAGCTCTCCGTTAATCTTGATAATTACAAAGGAAAAACCATTTTCAGAATTCTGCCCGCTTCATTAAAATGCCAATTAAAACAGAAAATCCGTGAATTGAATAAAGGCAAAACCGTTAAAATAGACTTTGATTTTATGTTAAAGGGTGAAAATAAGAAATGGTTTTCAGCCAATGTTTCTCCCATGGTAATAGAGCAACAAATTTACGGTTATGTGGCTGTTGTCCGCGACATCACCGAACGTAAGCTGGCGGAATTACAGATTTCCCAAGCCCTTAAAGAAAAAGAAACCCTGCTTCAGGAAGTGCATCACAGGGTAAAGAACAATTTGCAAAGTCTTTTTTATTTGATCGAAATAAATAAAGCGCAAATAGATAACAATTCCGGCAAAGAAATTTTTTCGAACCTGCAGAACCAACTACGGGCAATGAGCCTGGTTTACGAACAGCTCTATCACTCCTCCAATCTGGCTCAGGTTGAAATGTCCGGATATTTACAAAATTTAATAACCAACATCCGGCATTCGTTTTCCAATTCGGCTGAAATCGATCTTCTTTTAAAGGTAGAAAAAATTTCGCTTTCGGTGGAAAAAGCGCTTCCGTGCGGAATGATAGTTAACGAACTGCTGTGCAACACATTTAAATATGCTTTTCCGCAAGGTTATAAAGGCAACAAAAATCTGAAAATTGAGTTACAGAATAAAGGAAATAAGATACATTTAATCGTACAGGATTCCGGAACTGGATTTCCGTTTCCGAAAGACTTAAATTCCATCAACTCGATGGGATTAAAACTTGTGTATCTTTGGGCAACCCACCAATTGGGCGGGAAGATTCGCTTTGATACACAAAACGGAACGAAGATTGACATACAATTTCCTTTCCATTAATTCGGGGAATGAAACATGAACACATCTCATATTTTTATTGTTGAAGATGACGCTCTGGTGGTTTCTCATCTTCAACAAATATTAAGCAACTTTAATTACCAAATTGCCGGGATCGCCGCTTCCGGCGCAGAAGCCTTAGAGCTGATAAATAAGACTAATCCGGATTTGGTGTTAATGGATATCCGGCTTCGCGGTTCTATGAACGGTCTGGAAACCGCCAAAGAAATATCCGAAAAACATCAAATCCCGATCATCTTTTTAACCGCTTACGCAAATACGGACTATTTGTCACAGGCGCAAATAGACGAAGCATATTCGTATCTGTTAAAACCGATCCGCGGGGTTGATCTCCATACCAACATCCAGATGGCTTTGTTTAAACATAAACTTCAAAAAAAACTAAACCTGATGAATACGGTTCTGCGATCCCGACAAAATTTAAATCGCATGATTCTTAAAGAAAAAGATCAAAACAAATTTTTAAAGGAAGTTTTGCGAACATTGTTTGATTCGGAAGTGTTCAGCCATACTTTTTTAATTTCCGGTAAAGATTCGTCGTTTAACTATTGCGCCTCTCTTCCTTACTTGCCTCAAATAGAAAAAAAATTTTACAGAGACGTAAAAAAAGGGAAATTGCCCTCATGCGTTAACAAGGCGATTGAAAGCGAGCGGGTAATTGTTTGCGCTTCGGCAAACGACGAATGTTCCGATTGCCCGTTTTTTGAAATAAAATCGGTTGAAAGTCTGATGACTTACGCCTTAAAATATCAGAATCAACTTTACGGGGTTCTTTCGGTTTCCATGCACCAGGAATTCGCTTCCGATCCTTCCTTTAGTGAATTGTTCGAGGAAATAGGAGACGACATTGCCTTTGCTCTTTACAACTTTGAACTGGAAAATCTGCAAAAGCAAACGCAAAGCGCGTTGGAACAAAGCGAATATAAATACAGGATTTTAAGCGAACACGCGCTGACAGGGGTTTATCTCATTCAAAACGGGCAATTCAGATACACAAATCCCAAAACAGCCGAAATTTTCGGTTTCGATTCCGTGGAAGAGATTAACCGTTTGGAATCGGTTTTGGATTTGGTTAGTCCGGAGAATAAACTTTTATTCGAAAAGAACATGGAAGACTTGCTCAAAAAAAGAATAAACGCCATGCATTTCGAATTCAGCGGGCAAAGAAAAAACGGAGAGAAAGTGGAAGTCGAAATTTTCGGCGCTCCTATTCCGTACAAAGATGACACGGCTATTATCGGAACATTAATTGACATCACCGAACGGAAGCAAAATCTTGAAACAATTCGTAAGTTGTCTAAAGCGATGGAACAAAGCCCGGCTTCCGTTTTGATCACCGATACCGAAGGGAATATTGAATACGTAAATCCCGCTTTTACAAAAATCACCGGTTACACTTTTGAAGAAGTTAAAGGGAAAAATCCAAGGATTCTGAATTCGGGGGAAATGCCGCCGGAGGTGTTTGAACATCTTTGGAAAACCGTTAAAAACGGCGATGTTTGGGAAGGCGAAATCTTTAACAAAAAAAAGAACGGCGAAACATTCTGGGAAAGGATTATAATCAGTCCGATTACCGACGACAGCAATGTTATTACACATTTTTTAGCCATCGAAGAAGACATAACCGAAAAGAAAAGATTAGAAAAACAATTGCTGCAAACGCAAAAAATGGAGGCTGTGGGTCGATTGGCGGGCGGCATTGCTCACGATTTTAATAACCTTTTAACGGTTATTAACGGTTATTCGCAGCTTCTTTTACACACCATGCCCAAAGACGACCCTAACAGAAAAAAAATCAACCAAATATATCAGGCGGGCGAAAAGGCAAAAAATCTGACGAGTCAATTATTAGCCTTCAGCCGAAAGCAAATGCGTCAACCTGAAATAATTAACCTTAATAAGTTGATAATCGATCTGCAAACCATGCTCCAAAGTTTGATAGGAGAAGACATTGAAATTGAAGTCGAATTATCGGAAGATCTTTGGCAAATAGAATCGGACAAGCATCAATTGGAGCAAATTTTATTTAATATAAGCGTTAACGCCCGGCAGGCGATGCCCGAAGGGGGAAAATTAACCATCCTGACCGAAAACCGTGTTTTAAACAAAGACTTTGTGACGGAGCATCCGGGATCAAACCCGGGACCACATGTGATGCTGTCGATTTCGGACACCGGAGTGGGGATGGACAAAGAAACCATAAAACACATATTCGAGCCGTTTTTTACGACAAAGCCCGTGGGTCAGGGTACGGGTTTGGGATTGTCAATGGTTTACGGAATTGTAAAACAAAACAACGGCTATATTTATGTTTCCAGCGTTCCCGGTAAAGGTTCGACGTTTAAAATATTTTTCCCCGCGGTTGAGACGAATGAAATTGCGGAAGATTACGTTACGGTTACAGAGGACGCCGATCTTTTTGGCGACGAAACCATTTTACTTGTGGAAGACGATCCTTCCGTCAGGAGCATGACAGAGCGTTCTTTATCTTATTTTGGATACAAGGTTGTTGTTGCGCAAAACGGGAACGAAGCCCTGAAAAAAATCAAAGCTTCAAAAAAAGTGTTTGATTTGATCATTACGGATTTAATTATGCCTGTCATGGGCGGAAAAAAATTATTTGATATCATAAAGAGGTATTATCCGAAAATTAAAGTGCTTTTTATGTCGGGTTATTCGGAAGAAGGCATTGTCAAAAACAATCAAAACGGAGAGAGAGTCCATTTTTTGCAGAAACCGTTTTCGCCGCTGGAATTGGCGCAAAACGTGAGGAAAATCCTCGAAGATAAAACCGCAAATTAACGCTGATTGCGCTGATGGAGTTGATGTTTTTTGGGGTTTTAATGCTTAAAATTGGAGAATTTGTTTTAGTTTCGGTTTCAGTTTTAAATTTATTTTATTCTCTGCGTTCTTTGTGACTTCTTTGCGCGCTTTGCGGTTATTATTGACCGCAGATTAACGCTGATTACGCTGATGTCGCAGATAAAGTTTAGATGTTCTTGATTAGTTGGAGTTTAAAATCGGGGAATTTGTTTGAGTTGTAATTTTAAATTCAATTTATTCTCTGCGTTCTTTGTGACTTCTTTGCGCGCTTTGCGGTTACTATTTCCCGCAGATTAAGTTGCAGATTGCGGTAATTTTTTTCACTTGAGGAACGAATCTAATTTTTCGGCTAACTCGTCAATCGAATAAGGTTTCTGGATTAAATCCGTTTTTATGTCATTTGAAATCAGGTAATCAATATGTTCATCCGCGTAGCCCGTGGAAAACAGTATCGGAATTTTAATATTCAATTCTTTTAATTCTTTTGCCAATTCAATTCCGCTCATACCCGGCATAACCAGGTCTGTTATTATCAAATCAACTTTCTCCTTACCTTCCAAAATTATCTCGATGGCGCGTTTACCGTTTTCAGCCTGAAGCACATCGTAATTCAATTTTTTTATGGATTCGGTTAAAAATCTTCGTACGCCTTCGTCGTCTTCCACAATCAGAATTCTTTGGTTTGAACCCTTTATTATTTTGGCTTTATCGGATTTTTCATTTTCCTGTTCGGGAGCGGCGCAGGGCCAGTAAATGGAAAAGGTCGTTCCTTTGCCCTGTTCGCTTTCCACGTAAATTGCGGCGTTGTTCTGCTTTACGATGCCATACACGGTCGAAAGTCCCAATCCGGTTCCTTTGCCCTGCTCCTTTGTCGTAAAAAACGGTTCGAAGATATGACGTTGAATCTCGGGAGTCATTCCGATTCCCGTATCGTTTACCTGAATTAAAATATTGGGACCTTCCTGATAATCGATATATTTGCTGGCAAATTCTTTATCCAAATTCAACTGTTTTGTAACTAATGTAATGCGTTTTTCCCGCGGATCATTCTTTTCAATAATCGCATCGCGCGCATTTACCACAAGATTCATCAAAATCTGTTCTATCTGCGTGACATCAGCCTTAATCGGCAGCGCATTTTCATCCAGTTCGGTAATAATTTCAATATCCTCGCCGATTAAACGGCGCAGCATTTTTTCTGTATCTTTGATTATATTATTAACATTAACCACTTTGGGAGAAATAATCTGCTTTCGGCTAAAGGTCAGTAGCTGCGATGTTAAATGAGAAGCGCGCTCCCCCGCCCTCGCTATCTGATCAAGATAACTAAATAGGGGGTGATCTTTTCCGATCAACTGCAAGCCCATTTGAGCATATCCGTTGATCACGGTGAGTAGATTGTTAAAATCGTGAGCCACGCCGCCGGTTAATTTGCCAAGACTTTCCAGCTTTTGCGCCTGAAACATCTGTTCGCGCAGTAATTCTTCTTCCGTAATATCGCGTTTCACCGCGGCATAATTTATTATATTGCCCCGAGCGTCTTTGATCGGGAAAATAACGGTGCGTTCTTTGAACAGGTCGCCGTTTTTGCGGCGATTAACAAAAGTGCCTTCCCAGCTATCACCGTTTGACAGCCTGTCCCAGAGTTTCTGATAATATTTTTCATCGTGCATTCCGCTTTTCAGAACATTCGGTTTTTTCCCGATTACTTCATCTTTTTTATAGCCGGTTATTTTTTCAAAAGCCGGATTTACATAAATAATTTTAGCCTCCAAATCGGTAATAATTATCGATTCCAGAGATTGCTCCAGAACATTGATCATGCGCAGCATTTGCTTTTCCACAGCCCGTTTCTCGCTCACATCAAAAAAAGTCACAACCGCGCCGATTACTCTGTTCCCTCTCTTTAAAGGATACGACCAGTACTCGACGGGAAAATAACTTCCGTCCTTTCGGCGAAAGACTTCGTCGTTGACATGAATCCCTACTCCTTTTTTTAAAGTTTTTTGTAAACGGCACCGCGCCTTTGACGAAGATTTTCCGCCCTCGCGCTCATGATTGATAATTTCGTGGATGTTTAAACCTAACACATCTTTTTCATCCTTAAATCCCAACAGTTCAAGACAGCGCCGGTTCACAAAAGTACAATAACCCGAAACGTCCATGCCAAAAATACCTTCTGCGGCGGAATTTAACAACAGAGTAAATTCCCGTTCTTTTTGGGTTAATTGCTCTTCGTACTGCTTTCGCTCGGAAATGTCGATTAAGGTGCTTAACAATTTGAGCGGCTTTCCTCTTTTATTCTTAATAAGCTCCGCCTGAGCGTTTACCCATAAAACCGAATCGTCCGAGCGTATTATTCTGAAGTCTATATTAAGACGTTTTTTATTTTCGATTACCAATTGAATTTCGTTTTGCAGAGCGTCCAGATCTTCGGGATGTACCACGGCATACAATTCATCTATTTTAAAAACATCGTTTTGCGGAAGTCCGAGTAAGTGGTAAATTTCATCGGAACAATAAACGGTATCGGATTGTAAATCCCATTCGATAAAACTCATTCGGGCAATTCTTTGAGCGATGTAAAGACGGTTTTGACTTTCAACGAGTCGTTGCTCTGTTTGTTTGTGGTCTTCAATTTCATCGAGTAATTTTTTGTTGATTATCTCCAATTCTTTGTGGGCGCGCTGTAGCTTACGGGTGCGATCAATGACGATTTCTTCTAATTTAGTTTGCAATTTTTGCAGTTTTTCTTTTTCCTCGACATCGCTTATATCTGCAACGACCAATCCCAGATCGCCGCCGGTATCTTGGGGCATGGGGTTCACGGAAAACAGCAGCGAACGCAGCATGCCGTCCGGATTGGAGAAAAGAATTTTTTTGCTTATGCTTTTGTCAACACCCGTTTTTATCAATTCGTTTAGTTTTTTCAATTCCGAAGAAAGAAGATATTCTTTCAGGTAAGTTCCGACAATTCGATTACGTTTTTGACCAATGATATCGGCGAGTTTTTTATTGGCATATAAAATAAGTCCTTCTTTTGAAAGAATGGCGGCGCCTTCGTTCATCCGTTCGATCAGAACGCGGTAGGTAAAATCCACGCCTTTAAGGGTGTATATTTTTGACACCTTTTGTCCGTGAACCACAACGGCGTCAATCTGCCCCCGACGAATGGCGTCTAAAGTGCTCTCGGCTTCAAACAACCGTCTTTCAAGTTCCGCTAATTTTTGTTCCGTGCTCTCCTTCATCCAGGGCTCCTTTCATCTCATTTACTTTAACGAGATTAGCTTGAACGACAGGGAGGAAAATGCCTTCTTTCTTCAAAAGCTTTTTAATATTTTCGGCGAATTCCCAAGGAAAATTCCCAATCAAAAGCGGAGCAACGGGCAGAGGTTGTTGATCTTCGGAAACAGGCTCCTGATACACATCGAATATTATCAGTTCAAAGTAGGATAAATTTTGTTCGCAAAAATTTTTAATTACTTTGACCACACGCACAGACCTTGCCGTCATACCGCTTACAATTAACAGTAACTGTACATGATTACTTTTATGAGGTTTCAAACCGTTTGTCTGACTCATCAAATCCGCTTCCTTTTAAATTTCCAAAATTAATTTCGCCTTATCGATTTCGGACAAATCGCCGACAACCTTGCGAGCCGGTTTGGGATTCACTCTTATGATAGTCGGAAGCGCAATTATTTGTTTGATTCTTGCTAACGAAGGATTTTCGCTTACATCGATAACATGTAAATCATAATTTTTTTTCAGGCTTTTTTCGCAAATCCGTTTTAAATTGGCAATTGCCTGCAAAGAGCGCGGAGACTGCCCGGCAATGTACAGCTCGAAAATCCATTCCCGTTTTTCTTTTAGTCGAACATTTTCTGTTTTTGTGTGCATAATACTTATTCCTTAAATTTTTAATGTCAGCTACGCATCTTCCCGATCATTTTTTTTCGCTCCTCAAGTACTGACTGTCGATGTTTTAATTGTTCGATCTGTAATTCGATTTCTTTAGTCTCGGCGTCAAAATTAGCTTTGATAATTTCAATCTGATTTTCCAAGGTTCTGCGCCGATTTTCCAGTTTATTCAGTAATCTTTCTATTTCCTGCTTATATTCCAATTGTTCCAATTCTTCTTTTGCTTCCTGAGCAATGCGAGCCGATCCGGTTAACACTCCCGCTAATCCGCGATAAACTTCAATCAATTTTAACCCCTTGTCCGAAAGCTTGAATTCCCGAATTTGATTGGAATGTTTGTGTCCGCGCGATTTGAGAATGTAAAGCCCGCGGTTTCGTTCGCCGGATTGCTCGACATCGCGCAAGATGATCCAGGTATCGACAATGGACGAAATTGCCACATTGGTTCGTTCGGTATGCTCTCCCCCGCCCGTCAGGCTGAGCATCATTCCGGTAATATTTTTGGATTTTATAAAATCGGTAAGCCTCATCAACATTAATTTTACATCGTGTTCTCTGACGTCGGTTAAAAAACTATTGATGGGATCGAGAACAACCACAGAAGGATTTTCTTGCCGGATAAGATGTATGATGTTTATCAGATGCATCTCAAGACCAAACATTGTCGGACGAAAGGCAACAATTTTCAATAATCCTTTATCGACAAATCTCTTTAAATTTAATCCAATGGAAGTCATATTGCGCATGATTTGATAGGGCGACTCTTCGAAAGAGATGAAGAGCGCCTTTTCTTTCCGTTCGCAGGCGGCATTCACAAAATAGGCGCCCATGGTGCTTTTTCCGGTGCCCGCCGTCCCTGAAATTAAAATGGTGCTGCCTCTGAATACGCCTTTGCCGCCCAACATTTCGTCCAGATCCGGAATTCCGGTGGAAATTCTTTCTTTGCTTACTTCATAGTCCAACCCGATAGAGGTAACAGGCAAAACATTGATGCCAAAATCGCTGATTAAAAACGGATATTCATTTGTACCGTGTGACGAACCGCGGTATTTAACAATTCGCAATCTTCTGGTGGTAATTTGATTTTCAACCCGATTATCGAGATAAATCACGCAATCCGAAATGTATTCTTCTAATCCGTAGCGAGTTGAATTGGATGAAGTATTCGGACCCACCTCGCCCGTCACAATGGTGGTAAGATTGCGTTCTTTTAACCAGCGGAATAAACGGCTGATCTCCGCGCGAATGATATCTCTGCGGGAGAACACCGTAAAGAGACTTTCCAATGTATCGATAGCAACGCGTTTTGCATTTACTTCGGCAACCACTGCTTCCAAACGCAGGAAAAGTCCTTCAAGATTGTAAGTGCCCGCTTCGTTTAGTTCATGGGGGTCGAATTTTATGAAATCGACGGCAATTTTTTTCTGATTGATCAGGGTCTGCAAATCAAGCCCTACAGAGCTTGCATTGATCATTAATTCTTCGGGAGACTCTTCAAACGAAATAATCACTCCATTCTCGCCCTCGTGCAGCGCGCCGTGAGCGATAAACTGCAAAGAGAACAATGTTTTCCCGCAGCCCGGTCCGCCGAAAATGAGGGTCGGGCGTCCCGAAGGCAAACCGCCGCCGGTGATCTCATCAAATCCCGTAATTCCCGTTGCCGCTTTGCTTAAAATGGAAGTTCCGTTTTTACTGTTTTTCATGACTCATCATCCCTTATTCGTTCATGGAACAAATACAATTAATTTTAGAAAGATTAATTATTATCGCTATTTGTTACAATATAAATAATACTTTGATAAATTCAAACATTAAATAGGCTTTTTTTCAATCAATCGTCTTCCCGAAATTAAATACTAATTTTTTAAATGACGACGAAGATTTTTGCCGTTAAAATAAAAATTTGAAATTTTCGGTTCATAATCGTAATTTAATTTAAATTACAACAGTAATTAATATCTATTATAAGGAGACCGTTACACATGTCTGATTTTTTAAGGTTTTCAAGTGCCGAAGGTTCTTTGGATAATCCGGAGAAAGGGCTGTTTCAGTCTGTTTTTTCTGCCCATACCCCAAACCGCATCCCTTCCAACCTTCCCGTCCGTTCTTTTCTTTTCCGTTGCTGTTGTTGTCCTGTTTGTAAATAATCCCCTTTAATTTAAATAATCGCTATTCCCGAATATCTTATTTTTCCGGCTTTGCGATATTATTTTTGATCGCAAATTATTGTTCGGGAAATGAATTATCATGCAAAAAAAATTATTCGGGTATTGTAAAAATTCAAATCAAAAGGTAAATTCAAAGATAAGGATAAAAAATCATGAATAAATATAAAGATTTTGCGCAGACCCTTTTACGGGTTCATATTGAACATTTAAACACATTTCCTTCAAAGAATGATGTGCATCGATTTCTGGAAGATTTGCTGGAATTGTTGTTTCCTCATTTTTGCAACGGCTCCCAATACCTGAGCGTGGATGAAATTAAGGGAAAAACTTCTTTGCTCAGAAGATTTTTAACGCAGCTTTTGCGTCCTTTGGAGGCAAGAGTGAATAACAGCGCTTCGGGTATTGCGGATGTTTTTTTCGACCAATTGCCCGACGTGTACAATTATTTATGGTCCGACGCCCGCGCCATTTACGAAGGCGATCCCGCCGCCGAAACGATTGACGAAGTGATTTCGGCGTATCCGGGATTTTACGCCATTTACGCCTATCGGGTAGCGCATATTTTTTATCAGGCTGGTGTTCCTATTTTTCCCAGACTCATTACGGAATATGCTCATTTTAAAACGGGTGTGGATATTCATCCCGGCGCTAAAATCGGACGTTCGTTTTTCATTGATCACGCAACGGGAATTGTAGTAGGCGAGACAACCGAGATCGGCGACAATGTAAAAATTTATCAGGGCGTTACTTTAGGCGCGTTGAGCGTTTCAAAAAAATTGAATCAGACCAAGCGCCATCCCACCATTGAAGATAACGTAATTATTTATTCCAGCGCCACTATTCTGGGCGGAAATACGATAATCGGGCATGACAGCATTATCGGCGGAAACGTATGGTTGACCGAGAGCGTGGAGCCTTATTCGATCGTTTACAATACTTCCGAAATAAGGGTTCGCTCCAAATTCGAACAGAATCAGGCATTAATGTTTTATATTTAAACGAAGGAGGTGGCTCATGAAGTTACAACATATACTGGAACAGATCGGCAATACGCCGCATGTACGAATTAATCGCTTATACGACAATTCCCATGAAGTATGGATGAAATTAGAGCGCTCCAATCCCGCCGGAAGTATTAAAGACCGCATCGCGCTTTCAATGGTGGAAGACGCCGAAAAACGCGGTTTGCTGAATCCGGAGAGTGTGATCATCGAACCCACCTCCGGGAATACGGGCGTCGGGTTAGCCATGGTGGCGGCAGTTAAAGGTTACAAGCTCATTTTGGTCATGCCAGAATCGATGTCCATTGAACGAAGGC
This sequence comes from Calditrichota bacterium, assembly GCA_024278715.1. GTDB lineage: Bacteria > Calditrichota > Calditrichia > Calditrichales > Calditrichaceae > Caldithrix. The sequence goes on along the minus strand of JAJRSN010000177.1, from coordinate 1,098 downwards.
GTTTAATGGCTGCTTACGGGGCGGAATTCGAATTGACGCCGCGTGAACTGGGAATGAACGGATCGATTGCCAGAGCCAAAGAGCTTACCGAAGAAATACCCAATGCATGGATGCCGATGCAGTTTGACAATCAAGCCAATGTGGAAGCCCACCGTAAACACACGGCGCAGGAAATTTTGAAAGACTTTCCGGACGGTCTGGACTGGATAATTACCGGCGTGGGGACCGGCGGACACATCACCGGCGTTGCCATGGTTTTAAAAGAAAAATTTCCGCAATTAAAGGTGTTTGCGGTAGAACCGGATCAGTCCCCGGTGCTCAGCGGCGGACAGCCCGGTCCCCATGTCATTCAGGGCATTGGCGCAGGATTTATCCCGAGCATATTGCGCCGCGATTTGATAGACGGGGTGATTCGGGTTAATAAAAAAGAAGCCTACGAATTTGCGGGACGCTGCGCAAGAGAAGAAGGAATATTGGTGGGCATCAGCACCGGCGCTTCACTGGCTGCGGTTTCGCAAAAGCTTAAGAAAGCCGAAGGCAAAAAACGTGTGCTTACTTTTTGCTACGACACAGGGGAACGTTATCTGTCGATCGGGGAATTGTTTGCTTAAAAGTGTAAAGCGTAATGCCTGTCCGGCTGCGCCAGCCAGACGGGTGTAATCCGTAATGGGTAATCTCCATTTAATCAATAATCTTTAAAGGTTAACCTGTCCGGCGTTCAGAAGGGAGGGTGCTTTTGTTCTACGTTAAAGATCCCCCCTTTTAATTTCCCCCTTTTTCAAAGGGGGGGAACGCCGAAGGTAAGGGGGGTCTTATTTCCAAAGCGCACAATATTTTAAATTCCGAGCAATTAAAAAACTCAATATCTAAATTTCTGAGTACGCATCACGCGTTACGTTACCGCCATCTGTAATTTCTTGTTTATTCTGAATTAAAGAACCCCCTTTTAATTTCCCCCCTTTTGAAGGGGGGAACGCCGAAGGCAAGGGGGGTTTTATTCCCAAAGCGCACAATATTCGAAATTCCGAGCAATTAATAACCCATAATATCTAAACTTTGAGTACTCATCACGCGTCACGGCTTTCTGCTCTCCGCTCA
>JAJRSN010000176.1 GCA_024278715.1 Calditrichota bacterium | reverse complement strand
CTCAAAAAAGACGGCTTTGGTATTTTAACTGAGATCGACGTTAAAGCCACGTTAAAGAAAAAACTGGACGTGGATTTCAAGCCTTACAAAATTTTGGGCGCTTGCAACCCACCTTACGCTTACGAAGCATTAAAGGCGGAAGAACAAATCGGTTTAATGTTGCCCTGCAACGTAATCGTTTATGTTAACGACGAAGGTCAGACTGTGGTAGCCGCCGTGGATCCTATCGCGTCGATGCAGGCGGTCGGAAACGCTAAATTGCAAGGCGTGGCGGAAACCATCCGCGGTAAATTAAAAGCGGTAATTGAAAGACTGTAAAGGCAGTCGGGAGGTTTAATTATGATGAACGGAATGGGCTGGGGCGGAATGTGGTTTGGCGGAATTTTTTGGCTTTTAATCTTAGGATTAATTGTCTGGGCTGTTATAACATTGGTGAACAATAACAACCGCCGGAATTCCCAAAATTATCTTCCCCCCGAAGAAGATGCGCTTGAAATACTTAAAAAGCGTTATGCGCGCGGCGAGATTACCCGCGAACAATTCGACCAGATGAAACGCGATTTACAGTAAAATTTCGCGGCAACGACAAAGTATTGAAAAGCTTCCCGATCCACCCCCTCCCCTCTTTCTGCCTTACAGAGAGGGGGAGGGAGAGCGGGTCAGGATACTTCCTTGATTATCAAAATCTCTAATATTTTATCCCGCCAATAAAAAACTTCAGAATTTCTCCAAAATTTGTTATTATCTTACTTTAGCAACAAGACGGGCTAAGGTAAAATGAATATTTTAATCATAGAAGATGAAAAAGAACTTGCGCAATCGATGCGGCATTTTCTGAATCAGGAAGGTTATATATGCGATGTGGCTCTTAATTTTGAAGAAGCCTACGGAAATATTCAGATTCATTCGTATGATTGTATCGTGCTTGACATTATGCTTCCCGACGGAAGCGGATTGGATTTGCTGCAAAAGTTGAAGCAAAAGCATTCAAGAGCGGGGATTATTATTGTTTCCGCCAAAAACGCGCTGGATGACAAAATTAAGGGATTAAATCTGGGCGCAGACGATTACCTGACCAAGCCCTTCCATTTGCCAGAGTTGAGCGCGCGCGTTAAATCCATCATCCGGCGGCGGCAATTTGAGGGCGATAAACAGGTTGTCTTTCGGGAAATAAGAGTCTATCCCGATGAGCATCGGGTGTTTGTGAACAGTACTGAATTGGATCTCACCAAAAAAGAGTTTGAATTATTGATGTATTTAATCGGCAATAAAAATCGGGCGCTGACCCGTGAAGCTATTGCGGAACATCTGTTAGGCGATCAGGCGGATATGCTGGATTCGCTGAATTTTATTTACACGCATATAAAAAATCTGCGGAAAAAAATTATCAATGCCGGCGGCGGGGATTACATTAAAACTATTTACGCCATCGGTTACAAATTCGGGGAAAAATGAAATTATTAAAAAAAGTAATACTTTATTTTATTATTTCTTCTGTTTTTATTTTCATTCTCGGAAGCGTTTCAGCCTATTTTGTTCTAAAAGCACTGATTGCCGAAGAGGTGGATGAGACGCTAATTTCCGAAAAAAACAGAATAGTAAAACAGCTTGAACAAAGCGCCGAGTCGATTCCGAATTGGAGAACCATTCATCTGGAAGTCCGGCGGATCGGGGGCAGTTTCGCCGAAAAAGAAATCCTGAACGACACGCTGATCTATACCAAAGATACCGGTGAATTCATCCCGCTGCGGCAATTACACTTTTACACGCGCATTAAGGATAAAAATTATCGAATCACGCTGCGGCGCTCATTAATTGAAAAAGAAGATCTTGTAGCCGGAGTTACGGGGTTGATGATCGGAATTTTTATAGCTACGATTCTTCTTTTGAATTTAATTAATTACCGGAGCGAACGTAGGTTATGGATGCCCTTTTACAAAACGCTGCAAAGTCTTAATGCTTTTGAGTTAGACAGTCAGGAGGCTCTTAATCTTCCGAGTGTGAATATTCAGGAGTTTGAGCAGTTGAATAAAACGCTGAATGCCTTAACCGAAAAGCTGCGGCGCGATTATCGCAATTTAAAGCAATTCAGCGAAAATGCTGCTCACGAAATGCAAACCCCGCTTGCTATTCTGCGCTCCAAATTAGATATTATGATTCAGGATCAATCTTTTTCGGACGAGCAATTGCAAAATATTCGTTCCCTTTATAACGCGCTAAACCGCCTGTCACGATTGAACCAATCTCTTAACTTGCTTATCAGAATATAAAATCAGGAATTTAACAAAAAAAGAAAAGTTGATTTCAGCGAACTGATTAAACAACAGCTTGAGAATTTAAGCGAACTGATACAGATTCAAAAGTTGAGTGTAACTACCGATTTCGATGCAAATTTTGTAACGGATTTTAATCCGTTTATGGCTGAAACGCTGATTTCCAATTTGTTGATCAACGCCATAAAACACAATGTTCCGGAAGGCAGAATTGATATTGAGCTTAACGTGTGTCGGCTGCGGATCAGTAACACTGGGCAAAAGCCGAAAATAAATCCGGATATTCTTTTTGAACGCTTTAAAAAAGCCAATCCCTCTTCCGATTCTCCGGGCTTGGGTTTGTCCATTGTAAGACAAATTTGCCTGCAGAACGGGATAAATATTGATTACGCCTACATCAACAACCGGCATACTGTTACTTTGCATTTTTAATTTTTCTGTCTTCTTTCTCTTTTTTTCGGAATCTTCTTTTTAAAATAATGCCCGTCTTCAAAATTTCTTCAAATTTGCTTTGTATCTTTCACTGCAATTTTATCAGACAACCTAACAAGGGAGAATGTTATGAAAACCTTATTCGTTTTTTTGTTTGGCTTTTTGTTTGTTCTTTCCTGCACGCAAAAAATCACAAAGGTTCCGCAAACAATTCAAAACAGTTTGAAGTCCTTATATCCCAAAGCGGAAGAGGTGAAATGGGATAAAGAGAATCCCAACTTCGAAGCCAATTTTAAAGTGAACGATGTGGAAATGTCGGTGATTTTTGACATCAAAGGCAATGTACTGGAAACCGAAACGGAAATGGAAGAAGAGAACCTGCCGCCTGCCGTTAAAGCGGGTTTAGTTAGAGATTTTGCCGGTTACGACATCGAAGAAGTGTCTAAGATTGTTAAAAACGGTAATGTCACTTATGAGGCGCAGGTGGAAAAAGGCGAAACCGGATTAGATGCCATTTACAGCGCGGACGGCAGACTGATTAAAAAAGTAACCAAAAAAGAAAACGACGAAGAATCGGAAAAATCTTCTAACGAAAAAGATGAAGAAAATGAACATTAATTTTCAGAGTTTTATTTTTGAAAAGCTTTAGCCGACTTACCGCCTATCATACCACTAACAAGCAAAAGATCAAACACAAGCCGGACTTGTCCGATCCACTGAAAAAATCAGCAAGTTGTTATGGTATTGGTAAATCCGAAGGTTGATTTCAACTGAATTACATGTTGTTAACGAAGATGCAAGGAAAATAAAATGCGCGTTTATTTATCGCTTATCCTGTTTATGTTTTTTATTCCCGGCTTGAGCCGCGCTCAAACCAAAGCCGGGCTGCGGGAATTAATCCGCCTCTCCTTAAAGCAAAATGCCGATGTTCTGGTGCAGGAGGCGCAGACCCGTATCGCCGGTTTGCGGGGGCTTCAGGCTTTAAGCGGTTTGCTGCCAAATTTAACAGCCGACGCGGGGTATGTTTATGCTTCTGTCCGTAACGGAGCCCCTGCTTTTGTGGGCGCCAACGGAGAAAAAGAAACCATGGCGTATCTGGCTTTGCATCAGTCTCTGTTTGACGCCGATATCTGGCAGCGTTATCGCGGAAGTAAAATCGAACAGAATAAACAGAACATTCTTTTGCGGCAAATAAAGCAGGATGTAATACAACTGGTTATCGAGACTTATTTCAACACCCTTAAGCTGCGGGGCGAAGTACGAATTTATCAGGAAAATCTTAAGACCTTTCGCTTAATGTATGAACAAAGCAAATTGTTATACGGGTCCGGATCGGTTCCCGAAATCGATGTAAAAAAATCGCGTGTGGAATTTTTGCTTCAAAAGAACGGCTTGCGGCAGACGCAAAAAGAGTATCGTGCCGCCTTGAATAGACTAAAAGAGTTAGTAGGTTTAGCCATAACCGATTCATTAAAAATAACGGATTTTTCGCCGCAAAAAGTCGTCCTTAACAGTCTGCAACATTATGAAAAAAACGCGTTGCAGCATCGCCCCGAATGGCAGGCTATCAAATTGGCAGAACGCGGATTGGTTTTACGTCGGCAAACCGCCATACTAAGAAACATGCCAACGGTTGAAGCCGACATTTACTACGGCTGGGATACAAATTCGCAGTTGACAAAAAAGAACAGAGGGTGGCAGGGTTTGGTCAACATCAGCCTGCCCCTCTGGAGTTGGGGCGCGCAAAAAGCCGATTACCGGATCGCTGCTCTTAAGCTGAAGCAATTGAGGCAGAAACAGCAAAAGCTGAAAAAACAAATATTGCAGGAAATCATCAACGCATACCATGAAGCGCAACTACAACGGGAACAGATTCTGACCATGGAAGAGAGTAAAAGCGAAGCCGCACAGGCGGTGAAGATGGCTAAGATAGGTTACCAGGAAGGAAGCATCACCAACCTGGAATTGATTAACACCCAAAAGCTGTACACCCGCTCTCAGGTTGAGTACTTAGCCGCCTGCTACAATTTTTATATTGCCAAAGCCGCTCTTTTGCGAGGCGTAGGTTTGTTAAAGGAGGATTTGTCATGGATAGACGAATAAGCCGTTTTTTTGAGAGAGGACTAATGTTTAGGTTCGGCGGTTTAATGATCTTTGTCTTGTTTTGCCTGCCTTTACGGGCGCAAACCGTGGCTCCCGTAAAAGTATGCGCGGTCCGAGTCGCTCCCATTGCCGAAGTAGTGGAAGGGCACGGGATCATTAAACCGTTTCCCAAAAACGACGTGAAACTTTCCGCGGTTTCTCCCCTGCGCGTCAGTACAATTTATGTAAAGCCCGGAGACAGAGTCAAAAAAGGTCAACCCGTGATAAAACTGCAACGGGATCAATCGCAGGATATGGCGGTGCAAAAGGCAAAAATTGCCATGGAACAAGCCTCGATTAATCTGAAACGAGCGCAAAAATTATTTGATAATGGGGTTATTGCCCGCGTGAAGTTGGAGCAGGCTCAGACCGAGTTTAATCTGGCAAAAGCGGATTACGAATTGCAAAAACGATCCCTTCAATATGCAATCGAAAACAGCATTCTGCTATCGCCGATAGACGGGGTGGTTAGCAGCGTGAACGGAGTTGTCGGTCAGGTAGCCGATCCTTCGCAGGTTTTGGCGCACATTATAAACACCCGTCGCATTATAGCCAGTATCGGAGTGGAAACCGAGGATATCGAAAAAATCAAAACGGGTCAGCGTGCGGAGATCACCATCCCGAATTTGTCGGACGGTAAGGTATTTGCGGGCAGAGTGATTAAACAAAACAAAGAAATCGATCCCGAAACGCAGCTCATTCATATCTGGATTGAATTGGCAAATCCTCGCCGAATTTTGCAGCCGGGCATGTTTGCCGTGGCTCATATTTTTGTTAACGAAGAACCAAAGGCGCTAATAGTGCCCAAATCAGCCGTGCTTGGCGACTACGACCGTTATTATGTGTACGTGGTGGAAAAAGATACGGCTCGTAAGGTCGCCGTCAAACCCGGCATTATTACCGATAATAAAGCTCAGATTCTGCAAGGGCTTCGGGTCGGGCAGATGGTTGTTTGTCTGGGCAATTACGAACTGGAAAACGGAATGAAAATAATGATTGAGAAGAAAGAGTGATTTTGAAATTCAATCTTCGACCGCGCTCAGGCTGAGGGATTTCTATCGTCGGCGCAGCTAAACCCCAAAATTAAAGCAACTTTCTATTTATCCGGTTAGGTGAGAGAATGGATATTGGCAATGTAATAACAAGGCATGTTAAATCGATTCTGTTTATCGTTCTGGCGCTCACTCTGGCGGGCGTGTTTAGCGCTTTTAGGCTTCCCGTGGCGCTTTTCCCTGATATTGAATTTCCGCGCATTTCGGTTACCGCCGAGGCGGGCGATATGCCGGCAGACCGCATGATGATGACCGTTACACGCAAGCTGGAAGAAGCGGTGAATTCCATTCAGGATGTGGTTAATGTGCGTTCGGCAACAAGTCGCGGCGCCGCAGAGTTATCCGTTAATTTCCACTGGAATATCGATATGATTAAAGCCGAGCTGTTGGTGAACAACGCCATTAATCAAATCAAAAGCGAGCTGCCTTCTGATTTTCAATTTTTGGTGCGACGAATGAATCCCACAATTTACCCCATTATTGGTTACAGCCTTACTTCGGACAAAAAGAGTCCGGTGGATTTGCGTAATTACGCCGAATACATGCTCAGACCTATTTTAACCGGTATCGACGGAGTGGCAAAAGTAGCGATTTTGGGCGGGCGAACCAAAGAATACGAAGTGCTTGTCAATCCCGAACGCTTGAAGTCTTACCATCTTTCACTCGGCGATCTCGCTGATGCAGTCGAAAAAACCAATATCATCAAGTCCGTGGGTAAAATCGAACAGGACTACAAATTATTCCTGACTCTGATAGACGGACAGTACACATCAAAAAAAGATATCGGACAAACCATTATTAAAACGGATCATCAAATTCCCGTTTTTTTAAGCGACGTGGCTCTCATTCGCGATTCGGTGCGTCCGGAATGGACGCGCGTTACGGCTAACGGGCATGACGCCGTATTGTTGAATATTTACCAGCAGCCCGGAGGAAACACGGTAAAAATAGACACCGAAATTAAAAAAGCCCTTGTTGCCATGAAAAACAGCATTCCGGCAGATATTGTTCTTTCTAAATTTTACGACCAATCCGAATTGATTGTAGAAAGCATGAAAAACGTGCGCGACAGTATTTTTATCGGTATCATTCTGGCAGTCTTAATTTTACTGGCTTTTCTGCGCAACTGGAAAATTACGCTGATCGCTTCTTTGGATGTCCCGTTGACTATTGTCATTACCATACTGTTTATGCGTTTTTTTAATATGAGTTTTAATATTATGACCCTTGGCGGACTCGCCGCCGCCATCGGCTTGATTATCGACGACGCCATTGTGGTGGTGGAAAATATTATCCGCCATCTGGCTGTTTCCGGAGAAAATGCTCAAAAGGCGGTGCACCGCTCGCTAAAAGAAATTTATCATCCCATTTTAGGTTCTTCCTTCAGCACTATTGTGGTTTTCGCGCCGCTGGCAATGCTGACAGGCGTAACCGGCGCTTTTTTCAAATCGCTTTCGCTTACCATGGCTATCAGTCTGTTTGTTTCCATGCTGCTTTCAATGTTCTTTATTCCCATCCTTTCCCGACGCTATATTACCGAAAAAGACGCCGAAAAGCAGGAAACCGCCGGCAGGTTTTTGATATTGATGTACGATTATTATGAACGCCTCATGCGTTATCTGTTCAGACGCAGATGGCTGGCGTTTGCAGCCGGATTGCTGTTAATGATTTTTGCTTATCTACTGTATCGTAATTTGCCAAGCGGCTTTTTGCCCGATATGGACGAAGGCACATTCATTTTGGATTACCGCACCGCGCCGGGCACTTCTCTGAAAGAGACCAACCGCGTTCTGCTGCAGATTGAAGATATTCTGAAGCAAACCCCGGAAGTGGCAAGTTATTCCAGACGCACCGGTTTGCAGCTGGGCGGCGGCTTGACAGAAGCCAATAACGGCGATTTTTTAGTGCGCCTGAAAAGCAGACGGTCCGCGGGCATTCAGGAAGTGATCGCCCGTGTGCGTGAAGATGTGCTGCGCCGCGTGCCGGGAATCAAAATTGAGTTTGCCCAGCTTATGGGCGATTTAATCGGCGATTTGACCGCCGTGCCCCAGCCCATCGAGATAAAAATTTTCGGCGACAATTATCGGCAAATCAAATCGATTTCGGAACAAGTGGTTCAAACTATCCGAAAAGTGCGCGGAGTCGTGGATATATATGACGGCGTCACCATTGCCGGTTCTTCAATTTTAATTAAAGTAAAACCCCTGGTGGCGGGACTGTACGGTTTGACAACGGATGACATTCGCCGAGAATTGAACGCCGCAGTTAACGGAAAGGTGGCTTCCGAAGTGCAGGACCGGTTGTACATGACAGGTGTGCGCATCCGCTATCCGCTTGTTGACCGTTTTAATATCGATCGCATCAAACACATACGCATCCTGACGCCTAACGGCGATTATATTTCTCTGGCTGCTGTGGCAAATTTGTCTGTTCTGAACGGTCAGCCGGAATTAACGCGCGAAAATCTCAAACAGATGATAGCCGTTACCGCACGCATCAGCGGACGCGATATGGGCGGCACATTAAACGAAATCCAGACTAAAATAAATCGGCAGATCCGGTTGCCGGCGTCTGTCTTCATTAAATATGGCGGTCTGTACGAAGAACAACAAAAATCGTTTAAAGGTCTGCTGACGGTGCTGGCTCTGGCTATTCTGCTGGTGTTCGGCGTACAACTGCTGGAATTTGAATCCTTTAAAATACCGCTCATTATTCTGTCGATTTCGGTTTTATCGCTCGGCGGCGTGTTTATGATGCTACGCGTTACCGGTGTGGCGTTGAATATTTCATCAATGATGGGCATGATTATGATTATCGGAATTGTGGCGGAAAACGCCATCTTTCTGATTCACTATATTCAAATGTTCAAACAACGGGACATGTCGCTGCAAACGGCGATTATTGAAGCGGGCAAAGTGCGTATGCGTCCGATTATTATGACCACCTTAGCCGCCGTGCTTGCCTTAACCCCGCTGGCAATCGGACTGGGCGCAGGCGCGCAGATGCAGCAGCCGCTTGCGTTGGCGGTTATCGGCGGTTTTTCACTTTCCGCCGTGCTACTCCTGTTTTTGCTGCCGGTTTATTTTTTGAGCGCTTTCACTGTTGATTATCGCGCAAAGAGAGGTCGGTTTGTTTCCGGATAGCCTTGCCGAAGTCGCGCCGGAGTAAATCGAAGTTTGATGTATTGAAATTTTTTACAATAAAATAGATTATCAAAGGAATGAAAGATGCGCTCATTATTCGCTATTATCTTGTTTGGCGCGCTGCTTTTTTCGGGGCAGGGCTGTAGGGACAAGGCTAAAGATGCCGGATCGTTTTCCTTGCGGAAGGATTCGGTAAAGGTCAATTCAATGACCCTGTTTAAACAAGTGGGAGGCTACGGTCGTCTGGAAGCAATATCCGCCGAAAACCTTATTGTCCGTTTTAATGGCAACATCAAACTGAACGGGCAAGGAACGACCTTTAAAAAGGGTCAGTTGATTTACCGCTTAACCGGGCAGGATATTGAACTGCAAAAAATGAAACTCGAAAACGCCCTAAGTAAGGCAAAGGCTCGCTTCGATTATGAAGAGTCTGTTTATAGTCGTAAAAAGAAACTGATCGAAAATAAAGTATTGCCCCGCAAAGAACGCGATAAAATTATCTACAATTTTACCGCTGCCAAAGAAAATTTAAAGCAGGCTGAAACGCGCCGCCGCTATTTTTTGAACATGACCGCCTTTAAAGCTCCTTTTGACGGATTCTTGAGCAATCTTTCGGTCAATCAGGGAGAATATGTGCAAAAAGGTCGGAGCATTGGTCTTTTTTCCTCGAATTCCGGATTTAAGTTAATCGGCACAAGTTATGGCGACACTTTATTTTCTATCGAATCCGAACCTTTAGTGATTGAATTAAACGGCGTTTTTCAAACCGGCGGACGCATCATGTTCGTGGAAAAAACGATTAATCCGACCAGCGGCGGGCATACCTTTTGGGCAATGTTAAATTCTGTTTCGAACGGGCTTTATTCGGGCTCGTATGTTCGCTACGCTTTGAAGTTTGACCCTTATCAGGCGCCGGTTGTTCCCAAAACGGCTTTAGTGTTGGAAAAAGGTAAGTTTTACGTTGTACAAAGCGTCGGCGGTAAATATAGAAATGTCGCGGTAACTGTTGGGCGGAGAGTTAATGATTTGGTTGAAATTAAAGAAGGGCTCAAACCGGGCGCCGTGGTGCTGACCCGCGGAGCTTTTGAAATTTTTCATCGCAATTTGCAGAAGACGCTGAAATTGGCGGATTAATAAAATGTCATTTTTCGATTACCTCCGGAGTGACATCTCCGCAGCCGTTGAGAAAGCGGCTGAACAATGAAAACTTTGGAAAATCCTGAAATTTCGTTTGCGGTTTTTGGGGACAATAGGAGCAGCCGCAAAGTTTTTGAAAATCCGATCGATTCGGTTAATCGTGATTCGCAAATTAAGATTGCCGTTGACGGGGAAAAGGTAAAATAATGAATCTTTGGAAAAAATTTATTCGGCGACCTGTTTATTCTTTACTGCTGATTCTTATTCTGGTTTTCGGAGGAACGTGGAGCCTGATGCGCATGCCCGTGGATTATTTTCCCGGTTTAAAGTATCCGTTGATAAATGTTATTAGTCAATATCCGGGAATTTCTCCGCAAGATATGGAAATTCTGGTTACAAGACCCATTGAAAACAAGTTGCAGGGAATACGCGGCATTCATCGCACATCGTCGATTTCTTCAATCGGCATATCGCAGGTAACCGTGGAATTTAATCAGGGTTACAGTATAACGGAAGCCCGTCAACTGGCGACGGCGGCTATTTCCCGGCTTTCGGGGCAACTGCCGGATGGGGTTCATCCTTTAATTGACGATCTTGGCGGTCGGATGCAGAAGATTATTAGTTTTACTTTCGTGAATTCTTCTTTACCGCCAACCGAACTGCGCCGCTTTGTTCAGTACCGGCTAAAACCCGCTTTGCACAGCGTTGCCGGTATTTCACGCATCGATGTCTTCGGAGGTCAACGCCCGGCTTATATTGTGGAACCGAATATAAACGCCATGCGCCGCCTGAATTTAAGTCTGGAAGATCTGGCGCGTGTTTTAAAGGAAAACAGCATAGCCGTTTCAGGTCGTTATTTGCGAATGGGTCATCTGGATATTCCCGTTCGCGGAAACGGGCGCATTCAAACCCAGGACGACATTCGTTTTCTGGCTGTGGGAAAAAACTCAACCGGTCTGCCAGTGTTTCTGAAAGACATAGCGCAAATCCGCCAGGGCGGTTTACCCGAACACTATGTTGTGCGCAGCGATCGTCAACCGGCTGTGGCTCTGATAGTCCAGAAAGAAGACGGATACGGTACGATTAAGGTCGCCCGCGCCGTTGAACGGAAATTGCAGTCGTTAAAGAACATTATGCCCGCCGGAACGGTGATCCGTAAGTTCTACGACCAGTCGGAAATTCTCAGTGAATCCATGGGCGGCGTTAAAATCGAAATGCTTATCGGCGCCCTGCTTGCCATGCTGGCTCTGTTCTTCTTTCTGCGCCGCTTAACCCCAATGCTGATTGTTTCGTTAACCATCCCCCTGTCTTTGTTCAGCGCAGCCATGCTTATGTATTTTTCCTCCTTTAGCCTGAATATGATGACTCTGGCTGCGCTTACCCTTTCCATCGGAATGGTTGTCGATGATTCCATTATCGTCATGGAAAATATCGAGCGCTTTCTTGAACAAAAAAACACCCTATTCCGATCGGTGGTGCAGGGAACCAAACAAATTTTAGCCGCCGATGTCAGCGGCACTTTAACCACTATTTCCGTTTTCATTCCCCTGCTGTTTGTCGGCGGTTTTTTAGGCAATTTGATTTTGCCTTTCGGGCTGACCATCGGTTATACGCTGCTGGCTTCGCTTCTGATTTCGTTAACGGTCATTCCCGCTCTGATGAACCGCAAAGGAAAAATCAAAAAAATCACCGCGGAACCGCCTGCTTTTCTCAAGCGATTCATTTCTTTAAACGACCGCTGGTTCCGGTTCGGCATGCGATATAAAAAAAGCATGTTCGGCGGTTTGACTCTGCTGTTTGTGGTGGGCGGCGTTTTAGTGATTTTACTAAATAATATCAGGCTGATGCCCTCCATCGACGAGGGTGCTTTATTATTGGAATACGTATTGCGCCCCGGCGTTTCTCTCAGTGAATCGTACCGGGTGGCAGAGCAACTGATAGGCGAAATTCGTAAAATCCCGGACGCGGATAATATCTATCTGAGAATAGGTTCGCCCGAAGGGACCTATTATATTGAAGATGTCAATAAGGGCGAACTGCTGGTAAAGATGAAACCCGGAAAGCTGCGCACGCAAAACATCGCCGCGATAATAAGCCAATTAAAAGAAAAGTTTTCGTCGCTGGAAGGCGTTGTGTTGTTATATCATCAGCCCACGCAGGAAAAAATCGACGAGAGCTTTAGCGGATTGCCGGCTTTTTTCGGCGTTTCAGTCTCCGGCGATAATTTGGACACTCTGCGCAGTCTGGCAAAACGCGTGGAAATAAACATGCGGCAAAGCGGCGGACTGAACAACATCATTAACAATGCACAATTTACCGTTCCGCAAATTGAGGTGACGCCCAAACGTGCGCAATTAGCATATTACGGACTAAACGCCGGACAATTGATGCGGCAATTATCTTTGGCTTTTCGCGGTCGGGTTGTCGCCCGTTTTGTAAAAGAGCAGACCCCCGTGTCCGTTTTCCTGCGTTTACCGGAAGCAGACCGCAACAACATTGAAAAACTGATGAATCTGCCTGTTCGTACGCAAAATGGAAGTTATCTGCCTTTGAACCGCTTGGCAAACATACGCATTCGGGAAGTTTCGCCGACAATTACCCATCTCAACGGACAGCGCGAAGTAACGCTGATTGCAGAGCCCGAAGGAAAGTTATGGACTGTGGTTTCTCGTCTGAAACAAAATCTGAAATCAGTAATGTTTCCGCCGGGATACAGCTACCGGATTCGCGGGCAGTATCAAACTTTACTAAAAAGCGTTCGCTCATTTGCTCTTGTAATTTTTGCCGCCGTTATTTTTGTTTACCTGCTGCTCTATTTGCAGTTCAATTCTTTTTGGCAGCCCTTTGTCATTTTGTTAAAGATACCTTTGGATTTTATCGGAGTGTTTGCGGCTTTGCTTTTGACCCGACAGACGCTGAATATTTCGGTGGGCATAGGTCTGTTAACCCTCGTGGGCGTATCTGTAAATAACGCCATAATCCTGATTGATATGGTAAATCATCTGCGTCGAAAAGAAAACATGACGGTAGAACAAGCTTTGCTGCAAGCCGTGCACCTGCGCACCCGACCTATTTTAATGACCGGACTTACCACAATGCTGGCTCTTTTGCCGGCTGCCATCGGTTTTGGAATCGGTTCAAAAATTCATCAGCCCTTTGCCATTACTTTAATCGGCGGGATGGTTACGGGTATTTTTTTCTCTTTGAATGTAATTCCGGCTCTGTATGCGGCGTTTGCCCGAAGATTGAGCAAATGACAAAACCGTTTTTGCGTCGCCATAATTCATTTAGCCCGGGCGATTAAAAGACAAAAACCACGTTATTTAGGAACAGAGAGGTGCTGATATTCCCAGCAATTCGAATCATTAAAAAAACGCCGTTGCGATTACAACTAATACAGCAACGGCGTTTTGTTTTGTTCCTGTTTTAGAAAAGATAGAAATACTCGGGTGAGCGCGGTTCGGTTTTTTGGTAGATAATCTTGCGAATGGTTTCATATTGCAGGTAGGGATATTCTTCTTGCAAAATTTCAAGCGTTCTTTGGGTAGAATATTGACGTTTCAATTCTCTGAAGCGCTGCCGGATTTGAAAATCGCGCACACCTTTTTCTCTGAGCAGATTATGTTCGATGAGAAATTGAAAGACTGAATCCGGTATGTGGGGTTTGAGTGGATTCTTCACCATGTTACACCTCCGATAAATTAATAGATAAGAATTTGGTAACAAGGTGAAGCGGCGGATTTTCCTCCTGGTAAATTAGGCTTAATTGTCCTGTGTAATATAGCAAAATTCTCAATTTATGCAAGGGAAAAATTTTTCCCTTTTTTAATCGGCTTGCGATAGGTAGTCAGCTTGGTTAAATTTGAACTCATTTTAAAACGGAGACTGATGCCGAAAAAGTACTCTGAAATTAAGCAATAACGGATAAAGAAGGAAGAGAGCATGTTAGACTTAAAATTCATACGAGAAAATCCCGACAAGGTAAAGGAAGGAATAATCGCCAAAGGTGAAATAGGCGACGTGGATCGTGTTCTGGAGCTCGACGCCGCGCGCCGTGAGATCATTCAAAATGTGGAAAGTTTAAAAAAACAACGCAATGAAAATTCGCAGAAAGTAGCCAGGTACAAAAAAGAAGGCAAGGACGTCTCGGAAATCATTGAAAATACGCGCCGGATTTCGGAACAGATAAAAGAATTGGACGATCGATTAAAACGGATTGAGGAAGAGCTCCATAAAGAGACAAGTCGGATTCCCAATCTGCCTCACGCCTCCACGCCGCGCGGCGCGGACGCCAGCCAAAATGTGGAAGTAAAACGCTGGGGAGAAATTCCGCAGTTTGATTTTAAGCCCATGAACCATCTTGAGCTGGGTGAACGATTGGATATTCTCGATTTCAAACGCGGAGGCAAAATCAGCGGAAGCGGCTTTCCAGTGTACAAGGGCGACGGCGCGCGTTTGGAACGGGCTTTGATTAATTTTATGCTGGATCTGCATATTGATAAACATGGCTACACCGAAATTTTTCCGCCTTTTCTGGTAAATCGGGAAAGCATGTTTGGCACCGGGCAGCTTCCGAAATTGGAAGAAGATATGTACCATGCCGAAAAAGACGATCTGTTTTTAATCCCGACCGCCGAAGTTCCCGTCACCAATTTGCATCGAAATGAAATAATCGAGGTTGGTGAGCTTCCAGTTAAATATGTGGCTTATTCCGCCTGTTTCAGAAGAGAGGCGGGCTCTTACGGAAAAGAAACCCGCGGATTTTTACGCGTGCACCAGTTTAATAAAGTGGAAATGGTAAACTTTGTGCGTCCGGAAGAGTCGTACGATTTTCATGAAAAACTCTTGCGGGAAGCCTGCGAAATTCTCGAATTGCTGGAGATTCCTTACCGTGTTTTGCTGCTGTGTTCAGGCGATCTGAGTTTTGCCGCCGCCAAATGCTATGACATCGAAACCTGGTCTCCCGCCGAGGATAAATGGTTAGAAGCGTCAAGCGTTAGTAATTTTGAAGATTTTCAGGCTCGAAGAGCCAATATTCGTTTCCGACCCGAAAAAGGGGCTAAGCCGCAATATGTACACACTTTAAACGGTTCCGGACTGGCAACGTCGCGATTAATGGTTTCTTTGCTTGAAACTTACCAGACTGACGAAGGGACGGTAATGGTACCCGGCGTTTTGCGAAAATACATGAACGGTCAGGATGTTATTCGTCGTAAATACCATAATGAATAGTTATTGGTTAAGGGTTAACGAAAAGTGACAAAGTAACGAGTAACGAGTGACAAGTAGGTAGTTCGTAGAGGCACGCTTAACGCTTATACCCTTAACCCTTAACACTTAACACTTAACGAATAACCAATTTAACGACAATAGATTAAATGCCGATAACTCATTACGCATTACGCATTACGCATTACGCATTACGCATTACGATGACCGGAGAAGCCGCTTAATGCTTAACAGATTATGCCAAAAAAAAAGTAAGAATTTCAGTGTTAATATAACAAATAAAGGTTAGCAAAATGTTGCGGACTATTTGGGCTTATTTCTTTGCCGGTTTTCAAACTATTGTTTGTTCGTTGGCTTCCATAGCAGTCGGGATATTCAATCCCTTTTCCGAAACAGTAAACCGGGTCATTCGATTTTGGGCAAAAAGCATATTAAAAGTTGCCGGCGTAAAGGTAAAAGTTTATGGCAAAGAAAAACTTAACCCGGATCAACCTTATATTTTTATCGCCAACCACCAGGGCACATTCGATATTTTAGCCGGTGTGGTGTCCATTCCCGGCACAATGCGTTTTATCGCCAAAAAGGAACTCTTTCGCATTCCCATATTTGCTCAGGGAATGCGCGCCGTGGGAATGATTCCCATCGATCGGGGAAACAGCAAAGATGCTCGGAAAACGATTAACGAAGCCGTCGAAACTTTACAAAAGGGAGTTTCGGTTCTTATCTTTCCCGAAGGTACGCGCAGCGAAACCGGTGAAATTAAACCCTTCAAAAAAGGGGGCTTTATTTTGGCTTTGAAATCGGGGCTGCCCATAGTGCCGATGGTTTTTAGCGGTTCGTTACAGATAATGAAAAAAAAGTCCAGACGGCTGAACAGAGGAACGATACACGTTTATTTCCTCGATCCCGTGGATACGGCAAAATATTCCTTTGAGACAAGGAATGAATTGATCGCCAATGTGCGGGAGCAAATTATTAGCCACTATCGGAAGATTTCGAAAGAATGAAAAGATAATTTATCCGGAATGGTTATTTTTTCAACGGTTTTGAAGATGCCGTCGTTTGTTTTTTCTCCGATTTAAAAACACAAACCCGATCCCTTCCGCTTTGCTTTGCCCGATAAAGAGCGCTGTCTGCCATTTTTACCAGCTCAATGGGGTCATCGCTGTCTTCCGGGCATGAAGCCACACCGATGCTTATAGTCAATTCGCAGGGAAGAGAATGAATTTTATCGGGGAAAGGATAATTTTTAATTAATGTGCGCAATTTTTCAGCCAGGGGCAGCGCTTCTTCTTTGGTAATGCCGGGGAGAATAATGGCAAATTCTTCTCCGCCGTAGCGGGCAACCACATCCGTTGAACGGGTATTAAGTTTCAGCAGACGGCTTATGGCTTTTAAAATATTATCGCCTTCCACGTGCCCGTGCAAATCGTTGTACTTCTTAAAAAAGTCGATATCAAGCATCAATAACGTAAAAGGAGTTTTGTAACGTTTAGTACGGGCGACTTCCTTTTTAAGCTCGCGAATAAAGTATCGGTAGTTAAAGACATTTGTCAAACCGTCGCGGATCGCTTCTTCGGATTTAATTTTGTACAGATTTTTTAACTGGTCAAAAAGCTGCATGTTTTCGTAAATAACGGCGACCGATTGCAGAAAGGATTTTAAGATACGAATTTCATAGGTGGCAAATTTTTCGCCGTTTTTATTTTTGTCAATGTAAACGACAAACTGTTCATCAATTTTTATGTGGCTGCCGACTTCTTCTTGGGCTTCTTTGTCTTCGAATGAATAGTGTAAATCTTGACGCCCCAGTTCCTGCAAATAACTCAAAATAAAATTAGACGACTGAAAAAAGTCGCCGATTTTTTGCAGGCTGTCTTCTATCAATTGGTGAGAATCTTTTATCCATAGCAATCCGCCTTCCGCCCGGATCAGTTTAAGTAATTGTTTGCTGAACGGAAGCTCAACCTGGCGCAATTTTCCGTTAAAATTTCCGTAAGAAGAACAAGGCGTGATTATTTTTTTCCCGGGATCATGATGGAAAAGCACGCATCGTTCAACTTGCAGCCCTTCGACAATTTTCTTCGGAAGAACGTCGAGTAATTTTTGCGGATCATTCAGAGTGCGTAAATAATTAGCCAATGAGTTCAGGTAAAATAACAAATCATTGTAACGAGCCAACTCTTCGCGTGAAGCGATTAAGTCGGTGTTCAAACGGGAAAGATTTTTATTTAAACTTTCAAGTTCGGTAACTTTGCGTTTTAAACGCTGAACCAGCTCTAAGTTGTAGCGTTGGAGAAATTCTTTTTCAAATTCCGGCGGAACAGATTCTCTTTTACCGGCGAGGAATTCTTCTAACTTAAAAATGAATTCATTAACATTAATGGGTTTGCTTATGTAACCGTCGCAACCTGCCGCCAGAACATATTCCCGCACATTCTTTTGAGTTGCGCCCGTTAAGGCGATGATGGGAGTGTTTTTTAACTCGGGCAGACTTTTAAGGTGAGTAGTCACTTCCGAACCCTGCATATCCGGCAGCATAAGATCGACTAATATCAGATCGGGTTTGTGCTGTTTAGCCAGACGAATGCCTTCTAATCCGCGCCCCGCTTCGATGTAAATGTAACCCTGATGGCGGATAATATCGCCCATCAAAGCGCGGGCGTCGGGATCGTCTTCGATATACAGGATTTTTTTCCTTTTTTGGTTCATAAGCCTCACGCTCACTCATATTTACAAAGAAGTAAGGTCATATCGTCTTCCATGGTTTCCTTACCGGTAAATTCGCGCACCTTTTGGACGATTATTTGGCGAATTTCATACACGTTTTTATTTTTATGCCGTAATAAAAGATCGATAAGACGTTCCTGCCCGAATTCTTCTTCGGCTGTGTTCATAGCTTCCGTAATGCCGTCGGTATAGAGTAAAATAATATCTCCCGGTTCAAATTCAAGTTCTTCCTGCTTGTATTCGATATTGGGCTGAAATCCGATAACGATTCCGCCGGTTTGCAGAAAAGTAATGGTTCCGTCCCGGCGGATTAAAATCGGCGGGTTATGCCCGGCATTGGTAAAGACAATGCGTTTTTTTTCCGTAGAGATTAAAGCGTAAAAAAAGGAAACATAATTCCCTTCGATGGTGCTTTCGTAAAGAAGATTGTTTAAACGATAGACAATATCGCAGGCGGTCATAAAAAACTGCTTTTGGCTGCGCAGTCCGGCTAAAACCAGAGCCATGGTTATGGCAGCCGGAGCGCCCTTCCCGACCACATCGGCAATGGCGATGCCAACAGTATGATCATCGTATTTGATGATATCATAAAGGTCTCCGCTGACGATCTTACTCGGAATATTCATGGCGGTAATGGAGAGATGCCTTATGCTGGGAAATCGTTGCACCAAAAGCGCTTTTTGAATTTTGCCGGCGTTGATGAGTTCATGCTCTAACGCCTGCTTATCTAACATAATTCTAAACTGATGCGCGTTATGGATGGCAATGGAAGCCATCTGCGCAAACAGTTGTAAAAGATCGACCAACTGTTTGTTAAAATAAGCCAGGCGGTTGCTTTCGAGGCAAATAACGCCCAGAACCTTATCGTCAAAAATCAGCGGTATCGAACACTGGGAGCGCGTTTCCCGGCGCAGGGGGTAATAGTGCTTGGCGTTTCGCACGTCGTCAATAACTTCAATTTGTCTGCTTTGTACTACCCATCCGCACGAACCCTGTCCCACTTTAAGGTGCATATTTTCAATGATTTCGGGATTGTAGCCGTCGGAACTGGTGTTTAACAGTTGTTTGCCGGTTTTATCGAGAAGGAAAATAGCGGCGGCATCGTAATGAGCGACCTTTTTTAAGGTGATTAAAATAAAATCGAGAATGGTCTTTATGTCAAAAGAAGAGAGGATTTTTTGCCCCACTTCCAGAAGCTTTCTGGTTTGATAGTTTCGATTTTCGAGATCGACGATTAAGGCTGTGTTTTCCAAAATAAGCCCGGCTTTTTTTTGAATTTTTTCCATTAGTTTCCAGGCGTCGCGATCTCCGAAAAACGGAATTTTTTGGTGGTTAATTAACAAAAAAGCAAATATGTGGGTGTGACCGCGAAACGGTAAAATAGTGGTTAAATCGGCTGCTTTTGCTCTTTCAACAAATTCGGAAGGTAAAGCGGTGTTCTTAAAACCTTTCACGATCAGTTCGTTCAAATCAACCCCTTCTAAATATTCCGATTTTAAATCAAAGGCGATTAATTCGGAATCGTTGACATTAAAGCAGTGTTCGGGATAATATTTGTCGTCTTCGAGGATATAAAAAATGTGCGGAATATCGCCGAAAAGTTGTTTGAAAGTTTCAAACAGGTCTTTGGTAACTTCGTCGTAGCGGGTCGCTTTGTTTAAGTCGTTGTTTAATTTCTCCAGAATTCTCTGGGCGCGGGTCGTAAGAAGATAGGATTTTCTTAAAAGAAATTTTCTGATAATTTTCAGAATAAAAGGTTGAAAGACGATCAGCAGAAAAATGGTAATCGTAAATGTCAAAAATACCGAATCGGTTAGTTTATGAAAAAAATAATCGAAAAATACAAAGAGAACCAATGCAGAAAGATAGATTAAAACAGTTTCAAAAAATTTCCGAGTAGTCAAATTCACCCCCATGGTTTATGGGCGAATTTAGAGAAAAAGAAATAAATATTCAACAAAGGATAGATTCCGAGAGCGATCAAAGTCGTTTGATGGTTAACAGGGTGATATCGTCCATCTGCGGAAAGCCTCCGGCAAATTGATCAAGACGCTCTACCAGCAGTTCGTTGAAGGCTTTGCTAGAAAGTTTATTTCCGTGTGTTTTTAAAAATTCAATAACTCTTTGTTCCGAAAAATCGTTCTGATCGGGATCCATACATTCGGTTACGCCGTCGGTAAACATGAGCAAAAGGTCGCCGCGGTTAAATTGTCCGTAACCCATCTCGTAATGCACATTCTGCATCACGCCTAAAATCAAGCCGCCCTTCAGCAGTTCGGTAATCGATTGATCGGGATGCAGGATGTAAGGCGGGTTGTGTCCGGCGTTTACATATTCGAACTTTCCTGTAGAACAATTCAATTTGAGAATAAAAAAAGTAATAAAGCGTTCCACGGAAGTATTTCGAAAGATGAGTTGATTCAATTTGGAGGTGATTTGCGCCAGCGTGTAGTGTTCGTCGCAAAGGGTGTGCAATCCGGCTTGCAAATTAGACATTAAAAGCGCGGCGGGCATTCCTTTACCCGAAACATCCGCGATGGTGAAGATAATCTCTTCTTCGTTCAGCCGGATAATGTCAAAATAATCTCCGCCCACTTGTTTACTGGGAATGTTTAAACCGTGAATATCATAATCGGTAACCGCGGGAATCCCCGAAGGAAGCAACCGGTCTTGAATGCTGCGCGCGATATTGAGCTCTTCTTCCAACCGTTCTTTTTCGATCGTTTCCTGTATCAGCCGGGCGTTTTCGATGGATATCATGGCGATGTTAGCCAGAGTGGAAATAAATTCCAATTGCAGTTGATCGTAAGGCTTTTGATCCATGCGCGGACCCAAAAAGATAAATCCCTCAACCTTTCCCTTAATATCCATGGGAACCACGAGCTGAATTTTCAGTTCTTTCAATCCTGAATACTCGGGTTCATCGTTTACCATCAAAGGCTTGTTCAGCGCGCTTAATTGATCGCAGAAGGACAATACTTCTTTGCACGCGGCTTCCGGGAAAAGGGAGCCTTTATTAAAAGCCAATTGCCATTCGGAATTTTTTCTCAGAACGATAAAAAATTGGTTGACCAGCATTTGTCCCATTAGCGAAAAAGAAAGCTGTTTAAGAACTCCCGGTTCGTCAAAAATTTGATTGAGCTCTTTTCCGATTTCGAACAAGGTGTTAAGCTCTTGAATCTTTTGGTCCAGAGAACGGTTTAATTTTTTCAGTTGTTCGAACATTAAAGCGTTTTCAATAGCCTGCGCGGCAATGTTGCTTAAAGAAGACAAAAAATCTATTTCGTCTATTGTAAAAGGTTGGGCGTTTAATTTTCTGCTAAAACCGATAATGCCTTTGTTTTCGTCCTGAAAAAGCAGCGGCAAAAGCAGTTCAATTTGCAGCTCTTTAAAAAAACCGACCCATTTAAAATCCGATTCAAATTCCGAGACAAGCAGCGGTTCATCGGGAAAATTCCGGATTTCGACGGTTTTGTCAAGCCAGTCCTTGGAAACTCCTTTGACGTTTACGATTTTGAACTGATCGTTTTCTTTTTTAAGAAGACCGATTCCGCGGCTGAGCATCATTCTGCCCATGGGGATCAACAAAATATTATCAAGAATGGATTTCAGATTGAGCGAGGAGTTTAAAAGCTGGCTTAATTCAAACAAAGCCGAGAGTTCCAGCAAGCGTTTGTCTAATTCGTCGCTTTGTAATTCGTTTTTATGGCGCTCTCTAAAGCTGCCCAAATAAGAAAGCTTCATTTTTTTGAACCTTTTTGACTTCGATATTTGATTAAGCTGACCTGGGTTTTTTTGCCCGGCTCAATGTTGAATTTAACCTTATCCATCAGTTTTTTCATCAGATGAATTCCCAATCCTCCCGGGCGGGCGTGCTTGATAAATTCATCGAGTTTGGGTTTGGCTAATTTGGATAAATCAAATCCGTTCCCTCGATCCGTAATCATAATCTCAATTTTTTCGGGATCGATAAAGACATCGATTTCGATCATCTTGCGGGCGTCGTATTTATAGGCATGCTTAATGACATTTGTGCAGGCTTCATCTACCGAAAGTTCGATTTGATCCACTTGCTCGTCATTAAAACCGGCTTTTTTTGCCAGCCGGTTTATAAAATCCCGAATAATTTCAAGATTTTCCGTGGCTGCCGATATTTTCAATCGGTATTTCTTTTTTACTGTTTGTTTCATATTCTTCATATTTATTATTTCGTATGAATAAAAAAAAAGTTGCTTAATTTGCCCGTTTAAAATTTGGAACAGGCTTCTTGTTCGTCGTCATAAATTTCAAACAATGCCGGGAACCCCAACAAATCGAATACCTTGTAAACCCTTTTGGAAAGATTCGAAAGCTTGATATCGCCTCCGTTAGCCCGGACCTCTTCGATAAAGCCCATAAATACTCCTAATCCCGCGCTGCTAATGTAATCAAGGTCTTTAA
The DNA here is from genome assembly GCA_024278715.1 of Calditrichota bacterium. GTDB lineage: Bacteria > Calditrichota > Calditrichia > Calditrichales > Calditrichaceae > Caldithrix. The sequence continues at coordinate 976 of JAJRSN010000176.1, read as the reverse complement.
AATTTACGACAATTTTATAGCGTTTTTTCTTAATCACTTCTTCCAGAGCGTTTTCGAATTGAGGAACGGTATGCGCATCCAAAAAGCCCGAAAGGTAAAGAATGGAAACGTCGTCTTTGGCAACATGCCTAACTTGAAATCCGTTCATTCATGTCCTCCCACTTTCTGTAGTTTATTGTCTTTTACTCTGTTCTTTTTAAAAGAATTAATGTTAAATCGTCATGTAAACTTTGGTTTTCGACGAATTTGAAAATATCGTCAATAAGAATTTTCGTCAGCGTTTCAACAGATTTTTGTCCGTTTTTCATTAGAATCTGCGCTAAACGCTCTTCGCCGTATTCCTCGTTATTTTTATTCATAGCTTCGGAAAGACCGTCAGTGTAAAATAGCAGCACATCGCCCGCATTAATAGACAACGTTTGTTCTTCCAGCATTTTCTCGAATATGGGCCCCTGGTCAAGTCCGACGGCAATTCCCGAAGGCTGGTACATTTCCACCTTTTTCTCGTCTTCTTTAAAATGGATGACCGGACAATGTCCCGCTCTGGCAAATCGCATTTGATTGTTTTTTGAATCAATATTAGCGATTAAAAGGGTGATAAATGATTTTTTTTCCAGTGATTCGCTTAACACATTATTTGTGTGGCACAAAATTTCTCTGGGTGAATGAACCTGTTTGGCGATCGATTGAATAATGCCTTTTGCCTCCGCCATGTAAAAAGCTGCGGAGGTGCCCTTTCCGCTTACATCGCCTATGACAATTCCCAAATTATGATCTTCTTCATAGAAAAAATCATAGTAATCGCCTCCCACTTCATAAGCGGTAATGGTTAAGGTTTCCAGAGTGTAATGCCGGAGATTCGGTTTGGTTTGAGGCAGCAAACGAAGCTGAACTTCCCGCGCGATTTGCAGCTCCCTTTCCAAACGTTCGCGTTCCAATGATTTTTTCATCAAGTCCGCGTTTTCCAGCGCTATCG
>JAJRSN010000175.1 GCA_024278715.1 Calditrichota bacterium | reverse complement strand
GTGCACCAGCACCACCAGCGGATATTTTTTGCCTTCCTGATAATCCACAGGGTAAATCAACAATCCCTCGATGGTTAAACCGTCGCGCGCCTGATAGCGAATGACCTTTTGAGCTCCCAATTGTCTATTGTTCAACCAGGAATTTGTGATTGTCAGACGTTTCAAATGTTTTCCCGGACGCCACGAAAAAAGTTCGCCGGGGAAATCGGGAGAGTTTGCCGTAAAAACATACGTTTTGCGATTTTTTGAAAACGAGGGTGAACCGAAAATTACTTTTTCTTCTTTGGAATCGAGAAGTTTTTTGCGCTTTTTCGATTTCAGATCGATCTGATACAAAACATTTTCCACGCCTTCGGCTGCGCGATAAAGCAGGGTCTTATTATTCTTCCAACCGACCCAAACCACATGCCCGCGATATTTATCCGGCGTCAAATTGATCGCCTCAGACTGCGGATCTGTCAATGACACAACATAAGCCTGACTCACCGCGTTATCGTGTTGATCCAAAGCCGCGGAGTAGGCGAGGCGCTTTCCGTCCGGACTGATGGCAAAATTTCCCAACTTGCCCTTGTTTTTGCTTACCTTTGTGTATTCCCCTGTTTCGGGATTCAACAGATAAAGATAGGTGAACATATAATGGTAATCGATCAGATTCTTTTCGGTCATTCGGGCAACCAGTTTGTTGCCCTGATTGTCGAATTTAAAATCAAGAACCGTGATATCGTGCGTAAGCTGTTTGCCGGTTTTGCTTTCGAGGTCATAGAGATACAGATTGATGTGCTTCCATTCTTCTTCATAAAAAATAAAATCGTAACCTTTCTTCTTTAAAAACTTATCCTTTTTCGAAGGCGGCTCCACGGCGGAATAGGCAATTTTTTTACCCGAGGGATGCCAGACGTATTTTGAAATATTGGCGTTCACATCCGTAATACGACGCGCCTCTCCCCCGTCAATGGGAATTTCGTACACCTGTCTGAACTCATCGTCGCCGCGTTTGTCCAAAAAACCGATCGCCCGGCTATCGGGACGCCATTGCACTCCGTACACCTGCACCTTTCCGGTAATAAACGGACGAACAACGCCGTCTTTTAACGACATCACATACAATTCGTTATAAGCCGATCCGGGTTTATCATCCGGCTGCCTCGGAACCCGCACGGTATAGGCAACATACTTTCCGTCGGGACTCACAGTCGCCCCGGAAACCATCTTCAAATCGAGCAGATCCTTTGGCGTAAGCGTTTGCGCGGACTGCGCCCGAAGAGTTGCCGTTAAAAAGAATATTAATATCAAAACGACCGAACTTAAAAATCGGAAAAGAAAATTAGGCTTCATGGTTCCTCCGAGAAGTTTGTTTCGTTAACAAATTTATTTTCTCTAAAGCTAAAAAAATTCAAACAATAATCAACAATTAATTTCATTGTTTGTTTTAAATTTGCACTTCAACGCGGGGAATCTTAAACTTTGTTTTTTTATAAAAGGAAGCGGAAAATGTTCAATCGCCGGTTGACGGAAACACAATTTACATTAAAACACGCGTTATGGTTTATTGCGGGTTTAACGGTTCTTCGGCTTGTTTACATTGCCTTTATTCCAATTACCCCTCAGGAGGCATATTACTGGTATTACATCCAGTATCCCGCTTTGTCTTATTTTGATCATCCGCCAGTGGCTGCCTATTCCATTGGTCTGGGTACTGCCATTTTCGGAAACAACCCCTTCGGCGTAAAACTGATGGCGGTTCTGTGGTTTTTGGGAATCAATCTTTTATTCCTGCATACTCTTCGTTTACTCATAACAACGGTTTACCAAAACTTAAAAAAGGAAGAAATTGAACGCTTCACGTTTTTGGGGATCGTTCTTTTTAATCTGACGATATTTGCCCATCTTTATTCCGTTTTAACCGTGCCCGATACGCCGTTGATTTTTTTCTGGCTGCTGTCTCTGTATTTCTTTTTAAAACTTTGCCAAAGCGGACAAAGGCGTTGGTGGTTTTATTTGGGTGTCAGCCTTGGTTTTGGGCTGCTCAGCAAATACACAATGATTGCCTTTCTGCCGGCGGTTTTTACGGCATTGCTTCTAAAAAAAGATTTACGCCGCTGGTTTTTAACGCCCTACCCTTATTTGGCGGGCATAATTATGATTCTTGTTTTTTCTCCCGTAATCATCTGGAACGCTCAGCACGACTGGGCGTCGTTTGCCTTCCAATTTTCACATCGGGCGGCTAAAATGAAGCCCTTTACAACCAAATATATTTTTCAGCTCTTTTTCAGTCAATTGTTCCTGTTAACTCCTCTGGTATTCGGATTTTTGATCATGTTTGTCGTTCGTCTTTTTAAAAATCGTTTTCGGGAATTCATACCGACTGTGCTGTTTATCAGCGGATTCTTTATTATCGGCGGATTTACTTACGTCAGCCTAAAATCTCTTGTTAAGATGAACTGGCTGCTGCCGGGGTATTTGGGCTGGATACTCGGTTCGGTTCTTCTTTTTATTCCGATGTCAAAAAAAATATCACCCTGGATAAAGCGCGGCGCCTGGTTTTCTGTGTTTCTGCTGATTATCGCCTATCTGCTGCAGCTCATTCCGAACATTCCTTTAGGCGAAGGCAACACCTGGAGCGGCTGGAAGGACGCCGCGCAAAAAATCTACAACTTGCAGCAAAAGTCGGGAGGCAAAAGCGATTATTTTATTTTTGCGAACTCTTACAAAAGCGCCTCTCTGTTAAAATTTTACCTGCCCGACCATCAGGACACGTACGCGGAAAATATTTACGGTCAGCCCGCTTTGCAATTTGATATTTGGGGAACGCCGGATTCGTTAAAGGGCAAAAATGCGCTTTACGTTTTTGACGACCGCAGAGAGTACAAAAACGATCTGAAATTTGTAAAGCAATACTTCGACACCGTTTTTTTTAAGACCAAATTTGAGTACAAATTTTTGGATCGTTTCCGCACCCGCACCATTTACTGTTACGAAGCCAGGAATTATCATGGTAAAAATTGAACGCGCGCGGATCAAGAGAATATTTAAATTCGGGTTGATCGGAACTTCCGGGCTGGTGGTTAACAATCTCTTTTTGTGGGTATTCTACAAAATAATCGAGCTTCCCTTAGCGCTTGCTTCTCCGCTGGCAATCGGCATCGCAATATTTAATAATTTCACCTGGAACGATCTTTTTACCTGGCGGGAGAACCGGAATCAGCGTCATTTTTCCTATCCGCATCGTTTAATCCGTTATTACACTTCCGCGGCTCTGGGAGGATTAATCAATTACGTTACACTGTTAACTTTAACGCATCTCGCGGGCTTGCCCTATTTGTTAAGCAATTTAGCAGGAATAGGGCTGGGAATGATTTCCAATTTTCTTTTGAGCGAATTTTGGGTATTCAAATCCAAAAAACATCCTTCCCGATCCGATTAGTTTTTCAGGCGGGAAGCTTTTGGCTATCCTCTTTTTCACCGCCGAACCGGATGCCGATCTCTTTTAACAATTTAAACGGGGGTTCGCCTCCGGCAAAAATGAAAACATAGTCGTTGGGAATTTCCGTATTTCCTTCATTTGTCGAAAGCACAACGCTCTTTTCTTTGATTTCCGAAACATTCGAATTAAAGACAACCCGGATTTTCTTGTCCGAAATCAACCGATCGAGGCGTTCGGCATTTCGCTTTTTAATTCTGTAAAACTTATGTTTACGATAGGATAGCGTTATCGTGTTCCCTTTTTGTCTGGCGAGACCGATAGCCGCTTCAACGGCGCTGTCTCCGCCGCCTACAACCAGAATATGTTCATTTTGATACGATTCCGCATCTTGCAGGCGGTACATTACCTTTGATTGATTTTCGCCGGGAACTTTCAATTTACGAGGCGTGCCGCGTCTTCCCAAAGCAAGAACCACTTTCCTCGCAGGATACTCTCCGTTCGAGGTTTTTATTTTAAAAAATCCGTTTTCCCTTTCCGCGCCCGTCAACCGTTCTCCGATTTGCATTTTTAAATCGAATCTCCGCTCGACGTTCTTCCAAATTTCCAGAAGTTCTTCCTTGGAATATTCGGGCTTTTCCAGCCAGCCGTACAAAGGAATTTCCACCGGTCGGGTCATTACCAATTTTTTGCGCGGATAATGAAGGATGGTTCCTCCGGCGCCCTGCTGATCTATTACGATGTACGATAATTTGTGCTGAATTGCCGTAAGCGCCGCCGATAAACCAGCCGGTCCGGCTCCGATAATACACACATCAACTACGTCTTTTCGATCATCTTTTTTATTCAATGTTTCGGCAATACGATTTACAGTCATCCTGCCCTGTGCAATCGCATTGCGTATCAGCGCCAGTCCGCCCAATTCCCCGGCAATGTAAATTCCGGGGATATTCGTCTCATTGTATTCGTTCATCACCGGAATATCATCTCTCTTCGAAATATCGCCCAGCCCGACCGTAATTCCCTCCACGGGACAGGCTTCGGCGCACAAACCGTGCCCGACGCATTTTAAACCGTTAATAATGGTCGCTTTCCCAAAAACAATGCCGAGCACGCCGCCTTCCGGACAGGCGTCCACGCATGATCCGCAGCCGATGCATTTTAATTGATCAATCTGAGGATACTGGGCAATGGGTCGGTCGGCTCCCAATTTACTCGATTCTTCCTTTAATGCCTGATCCCGATTCACCCTTTTGCGAAATTTCAAAAAATAGGGAACAAAAATAATCAAAACCAAAACAACGGTTACCAGCCAGATGATAATGTTTTCCATTTCAACCTCCGTCATTCTTTTTAAAAGCGGTAACCCAAATCAAACAACAGGCGATGACCGTTCAGATCATCTCCCCAATTATATTCATAAGTCGATGAAAGATAAAATCGCGCCGGTAATTCAAATTGCCCGTTCAACCGCAGCCATTGATTTATTCTGCCGCTTCCGCCGTTTTTTATTGAATACCGATAAGCGCCGTAACTTAAACTCAGGTAATGCCCGTTAATAAACGATCGGCTTAAAAGCAGCGTAGGATTATAACCGGTGGCAAAAACATTGTCAAACCCCGAAAACCTAAGCTGAATCGTATTGTATTTTCCTAAGAACTTACGACGTGTAACGTTTGCTCCGTATGTGTAAGTGAAACGGGAATCCGATTGTTTTTCACGCACCCCAAAATTCAGAGAAAAACGGTAATTGCTAAAAATCGAACCATAAAAATGCCAGCGTAATCCCTGGCGAAAGGCAGAGTCAAAAAGGCTGTCCGCCAATGACCTTAACTCATAAGTGTAATAATTTTTACGATTATCATAACTTATTGCGGTGCTGAAATTTTGAGTGATATTGTACCTGGCGCTGAAATATACGCCCGTTAAACTGATAGATTCACCGGCTCGCTGTTTACGCCAGGCGCGATTTAAATCCAGTTCGATGTTTTGGTAAATATTCCAGCGCCGCCCGTGATTATAGCTTCCCTGAAAATAAACGAATTCCCTGCTCACGGTTGAACCGTGGTACTCTCCGGCTGCAGCCATTGTAATTTCCGTCCGGTTTGCGCCGTACTGTCCGCGCTGATAAGTTAAAAAAGAGCCGTACTTCTGAATTGTGGTCTGAAAATCGGAAGTGCGCCAGTCGGGCTGCGTTCCGGCAAAAACACCCCAGCGCAAATAAGGAAACAAATTAAATTGTACCTGCGCCCCGTCAATATATCCGATTCCGCTTATGGCATTGGAAATGACTCGTCCCAGTTTAAAATTTACAAAGGAGGTTTGCTTGTCGTAAGAAAATGTCAATTGGTACAAGCGGTTTTGCCATTCGGATTTGGGAACTTCATCGCTGAAACGCCGGCTGCGTTGGTTATATCTTGAACGAAATTTAATTTCAAGATTAAATCCGGCGTCCCATAAATTCAAAGCCCGCAAACGAAAGCGCACGGTCGGCTGACTAAAATTGTAATCCCGGCTGCCGATATTCTGATAACGATAGTACTGTAACGAAAGATAGCCTGAAATGCGGGTTTTACTAATTGAAGAAACGGATTTACCGCGCTTACCGGTTTCAAACGTCCTTTTGCGTTTTGTCACGGCTTTTTGGGACTCCTCGGTTTTTTTTGCGGGAGCTCTTTTCACAACGCGAGCCACATCGCCCACGACAAAATTTTCCGTCTGGCGAATAATTTTACAAGACGCGGAATGCTGCGACACATATTCGACCTCTATTGTACCGATCTCTTTGTCTTTACGAAAAACGTTAAGAACATCCCCAACCGCAAGCCCGTTCTTTTTACCGCCTTCCAGATAGATATGACTTGCCGAAATGTATTTTATCTTAAAACTTTGGTCCTGCGCAAAGACCAAAGCGCAAATCGCTGATAAAAAAACAACTGTCTTTGAAATTTTAAACATGGTTAATCATCCCCTTTACCGCTGCGATGACATTGATAGCACAATTCGCTGTCATAACGGTAATTCGGAACTTCGTCGTGTTTACCGTCTGTTTTTGCTTTATCATGTTCATGGCAATTTAAAAAGCAAGAAAAGACCGAATAATTCCCGAATTGATAATGGCAGGTAGTACAATCTTTCCAGACGCCGGCATGCGATCCCGAAAAAATAGGGAAAAATTGTGCATCGTGTTTTTTATACGAACCCGGCAGCCAGGAAATTTGCGAATGACAGTCTTCACACACTTTGCCGAACCCAAGGTCGCTGTGCACGGGATTTTCGGCGCTCAAATAGTCCTGTAAATGGCAATCCGCGCAATTTGAGCGCACGCGCATCCATTCTCCTTCCACTTCTCCGCGGTGGCACACTCTGCAATCCAATCTTGTATGGCTGCCTAAAATTTGCATGCTTGTGCTGGCATGCGCCTTATAAGGATCCAATAAAATCCAGTTCTGCGTGGTATGGCAGCGATCGCAATCCTGATACAAACGCGCCTGGTGCACATCCACATGACAAAAAGTGCAATTTTTCTGAACCTCTATAAAATCCTTCAGATTATGACAATCCGTGCAACGCCTTTTGGCGTGTTGTCCGGTCAAATCGAATCCTGTTTGGCTGTGATCAAAGCGGACATTTTTCCATTCTTCCGTATTGTGGCAGGTCTGGCAGGGAAAGTTCACCTTTACGTGCGGATTCCCCTGCGCCTGTAAAGCGTTGTTAGTCAGCACTAATAAACCCGCAATGACAAGTTGTCTTAATACGTTAATCGTCACTTGATTCCCTTCCCGTCGGGTGACAATCGTAGCAAGCTTTACTTTCATAAACATAATTAGTTACGTCCTTATGTTTATCATCGGTATCGGTTCGGTTATGTTCGTGGCAATTGATACATTCAAACTGGCTGTAATCCGAAGCGTTCACATGGCAATCGGCGCAGGTATCCCATTCACCCTGATGTTTTCCCGAATAGATGGGAAAATACTGAGTATCGTGATCCCAGTCAGCCGGTTTCCAGGCTGTGGTAGTATGGCAGTCTTCACAAGTTGTCGGGAAATTTGCCGCCTGATGATCGGGGTCGGTTGTACTATCGTAATTTTTCTGATGGCAGGAAATGCAGGTCGTGGGTGTATCGGCATATCCCGCTTGATGGCAGTCAATACAATTTAGTGTTTGATGAGCGCCGGTCAATGGAAAAGCGGTTTGATTGTGATCAAAGCTCGCCGGTTTCCAAGCTGTGGTTGTGTGGCATTGCGTACAGTCGTGGCTGAAGTTATTCTGCGAATGGTCAGGATCGGTGGTTTGCGTGTAATTGATTTCGTGGCAGGAATAACAATCCGCCGCAGTTCCCGAATATTGCCCGTTTTTGTGGCACTGTTCACAGGCGACCGATTGATGCGCGCCCGTCAGCGGAAACGCGGTTTGGTTGTGATCGAACTGAGCGGGCGTCCAGGCTTCTTCATTGTGGCAGGTTAAACAATCATGCGGAAAATTTCCCGCGACATGATTCGGATCAGCCGCGTTTTCAAAATCTTTTTGATGACAGCCGAAACAATTTTTAGGCAGACCGCTTAATTGATTATTGACATGGCAGTCGATGCATTTCACCTCATCCGACCGTCCGTGGATTCCGTTAAGGGCAAAACCGGAAACCGCGACATGATCAAACCGGCTGCGCGCCCAATCGCTGCTTGTGTGGCACTCCCCGCAAACCGTAGGGAAACCGAAAATTTGATGATCCGGATTTACCGTGCTATTATAATCCTTTTCATGGCAGGCAAAACAATCCGCTGATGTTCCCCGAAAACGATCGGAATGACAATCCGTACAATCAATACCGCCGTGCCCTTCCGTCAAGGGGAAGGTTTCGCTGTGCCGGTAAACAGTCCGCCTCCACGAAGAAGCGTTAACCAAATGACACTTTTGACAGTCAAGACCGAATCCCGCCCTGCGGTGCTCATGATTCAGAGTTTGGGTGAAATTCTGCAAATGGCACTGTTTGCATTCAACGCCCGTTAATTTGTATTCGGTGCGTTGATCGGAAGTGTGGCAGGACTGGCAATCGATAATAGCGTGCACCCCCAAAAGGGGAAAACGGGTTTGCTGGTGAAGTTCAAAAATTTCGAAGCGATTCTCCCAGCTTTTGGGCGTATGGCATCGTTCACAATCGATTCCTAATTCTCCTTTATGAATATCCGCATGGCAGTCGGCGCAGGCATGCCCGATATGACTAAACACAAGGTTTTTGTGGCAGGAGCGGCAGTTTATTTCGGAGTGTGCGCCGATAAGAGAAAATCCCGTTTTGTTATGATCAAAATTGATTTTAACGGGATCGACGCGCCAGCTCTCCGTAACATGACAAGCAGAGCATTCCGTATCAAAATTCTTTCCGTGAACTGATTTGGTCGGCTGCCCGGACTGCGCGTTTAACAACAATAAAGCAATGATTATTAAACTAAACATAAACCGATCTCCCGCTCACAACTTCTTTTTCTTCTCTGTCGCATGACAGGTTTTACAAGCGGTATCCAAAGGTTTGTAACGAACAAATTTTACCTCGGCGGCATTCTGCTCAGGATGACATTTTTCGCAGGGCACATTGCGATGAGCGCCCGTTAATTTAAATCGGGAATTTTTATCGTGATCAAACTTCTCGGCTAACCAATCCACGGGAGTATGGCATTTTTCACATCGAACCGATCCGTCTTTTTCCGCGAATTGCCCGCGGTGAATATCCTGATGACAATCCTGACATTTAGTCGGGATGCGCTGAAATTGAATCACATTATTTTGATCCGGGTTGTGACATTTAATGCAAGGGACATTGCCGTGTCTTCCTTCAATAACGAATTTTGTCAAAGAATGATCAAAGATTACGGAATCCCAGGCGGTAACAACATGACAATGCTCACACCCGTCCTTTCCGGTCAGCGTTGAACGACGTTTTTTAAAAGTATCTGCCTGTCCCTTATGGGGATCGTTATGACAGGTGCTGCAGCGCGTCGATTGAAAATGAAACTGCATGGTTTCCAGCGGCGTTCCGACATTAATTTTTTTGTGGCAAAAGACGCACGGCACGGCTTTGTGCGCCCCCCGCAAGGGATACTCGGTTTTGGCATGTTCATCAATGGTAAAGCGCGCCGGCGAAAAACCGTTTACGGTATGGCATTCTTCGCAACGCCCTTTCCAAACGGTATTTTTAAACTGTCCCTGATGGTAATCGGTATGGCAATCGCCGCAGCGGCTGAAATTCTTGATTTTACGGCTGCCCTTTGTTTTATGGCAGCTTTCGCATTTCACCCGGCGGTGTTTTCCCTGCAACGGATAAGAAGTTGAATCGTGATTAAAAGCCGAGCGCGAATACTTATTCCATCCTGTCGTATTGTGGCATTTCCGGCAATCCGCGCCTAATTTACCCTGATGAGCATCGCGATGACAATCAGTACAATGTTGATGCGCAAGCCCCTTAAAAAGCTGATAATCGGCATCTGCGGCAAGGGGTTTGTCCTTTTGAATTTTGTGGCACTTTTGACATTCAACCTTTTGATGGCTGCCCGTCAGCGGATAATTCGTCAATTCGTGTTTAAACTTCAACGCTGGTTTCCATGCCCGCATCTCATGGCAATCCGAACAGGGCTTCTTGTTAAACTGACCGCGATGTTCATCGTAATGGCAAGAGAGACAGTCACGATTTAATCCGAGAAAAGTGCGGTTCAGGTTCTTTTTCTGTTCTAAAAGTTTTTCTTTTTGCCGAATATTTTTCGGTTGATGGCATTGCCGGCATTTTAATTTCTGATGCGCTCCTTTAAGTTCATAGCCCGTTAAGCGGTGATCAAAATTATCTTTGCCCTTTGACCAGTAAATCAAATCGGAATCGGTTCCCTGATGCTCAATATGACATTTTTGGCAACTTCCGTAATCGGGATTAGCGTGCAATCCCTTTCCCGACTTAATGCGTTCTTTTAATATCCGATGACAATTTAAACAATTTTCACTTGAGAATTTTTTTCCGCTAAGATGACATTTGGTGCAATTCTCAATGCCTTCGAGGTGTTTATGAACATTATTCAACTTTCCGGGAGATAGTTGTGCAAAAACAATATTGAATAACAGTCCCAAAAAGAATAACGCTCTGAACAGATTTAGGTTACTCATCTTCGCTTTCCTCTTCAGACCAAAAAATTAATTCAGAAACCCAATCAAAAACAATTGAAAATTAAAGACGTTTTTGCTTTTACGAAACGCCGGTCTGAAATTTTTTTAAACGCCAACGGCAAGTTCATGATTCCGGATTTCTCAAATTTTCTATGTTTGGTCTCTTTTTTTAAAATATTAGTCGCAGATAACGCTGCAAAGAACAGTTCTAAACCCAGGTATATCCCAGCCATATCGCAATCCCGACATGAATGAACATCACAAGGAACATGATTATGGCAAATGGTTTGTGTATTACATGCCAGTAATGGAAAATACGATGAATTTGATTCCAGAAGAATAACCGGCGTTCAAATTTTGCTTTTTGAACGGTTAAATTAATTAACTGGCGGATCTTTTCGTCCGGCAGTTTAAAACCGACTCTAATTTTTTTCAGGATTATTCTCCTTCTGAAAAACAGTAATATGTCCGTAAATAAAAACAAAATAAGCGTTTTAAAAAGCGAAGCCGATTTAAAACGAACTCCGATAAGTCCTTCCAGGCTTGCTATTTCTTCCTCTTCCAAACCGTAGCGGCGCATTATCTGACTTTTTAATTGCAAATTAAATTGATTCGCCTCTTCCATGCTCAGTTCCACGCCCACGATATTTCGCGGAATCTGAACATATAAGAACCGTCCGATAAAACCGGAGACCGCCACTGCAATCATCGACCAGAAACTCACAGCCACAAGACCGCTGAGTTTAAAGGTGCTGTGTAAAATCACGAATAAGGGTCCCATAATGCCAAAATAAATATGAACGTTCAGCCAGCGGTTCATCCGACCCCAATTTTTAAATATCCGCGTTCTTTTGCGTAAAGAGTACAAAAGCAGCATGAGCATCATCGTCGAACCGATAATTCCCAAACCGTGACTCCGAAATCCGCCGGGCTTTAATATCCCATAGTCCGGATGACGCAGACGTTGATTTATCGGTAATCTGTAATAATCAAAACCATCAATAAAAAAATAGATTAAAATTGCGCCTGTAACAACATAAAGCGCAATCATAAACCATTTAAAAAATCGATCGTTATTTTTCTTCTGCGACATCTCACTCCCTTTTTATAAATCTATTTCGTCACAATTATCTATTACTTAAAACTCGCCTGCACAGTCACTAAGCTCGACTCAACTGTCGAACAATCCTTTTGACTACAAATCAAAACAAAATTGCCGAATTTCGCAAAACATTGTATCTGCTTCGCCGTAAAAATTTTACGATAGATGCAATCGTCTGAATTTAAAGCAGTTAAAAGATTTTTCTTCGACGATTTGCAATCGGAATAACAGGACGATGAATTCAGCCTGACTTTAAAACAAAGTTTTTTATTATGGTACGATATTTGTTATATTTTAATAGATGAAAGGAGGTTGTTAATGCATATCAGTAAATCCTTTGTGTTAGTTTTAATCTTTATTTTTATGGGATTTTACAATTTAACGGCACAAGATACAACCCATACACAGAATAACAAAATGAAACACGGCTCGCATTTTGTGGATAAAAACGGAGACGGTTACAACGACAACGCTCCCGACCATGACGGCGACGGCATCCCGAATGGTCTGGATCCGGATTGGATTAAACTAAAAAACAAGAATAAATTTCATCGCCCCTTCAGGGATTTGGACGGCGACGGGATCAATGATTTTGCTCCCATGGGTCGTAAAGGAATGATGCCTCCGCCCAAAGCCAAAAATCCCAAAGGAGACTTTAAAGGACCGGGTTCGAAAAACAAACCGCCGATGAAACGGATGAAAGGGAAACACTGAAAATTCATCGCCGATTAAAACAGATACTATTCAAAATTTCAGACACAAAATCGCCAAAGCCCTTAAATAGCAAGAGCTTTGGCGTTTTTTTTATCATTCGAAAAACCGTTGGTTAATGCCCGGGAAAAGTAAATACTTTTTGAGTCATATTAATTTTGATTAAAACGGGACAGGGTATCTTATTAAATCTGCTAAACTATTTTAATTGTCTTTTTAATCAATCCCAAACTTATTGTTTACAATTTTTATCATTATTTATCTCAAATTGATATTCTCAAAACTCGAAGTACAAATAAACAAAAACGGGACTATTGGCTCGGTTGAGTAAAATTAATTTTTTTTATTGTTAAGCGAAATCTGAGGAGGAGGCAATATCAAAACTTTTATCTTTATTTTGATGATTTTTACATTTATATTCAGTTGTCAGGAAAATAAAGATAATTCTATTTCTGATTATATAGCTTATTAAACAAGACCTTGAATCCTAAAATTGACAGGTAGTTAAATACAGAAATAAGAATTTTAGCGCATAATGTGTCATTCGCATTAAAAGATAAAGATGTCTGTTCAAAATTAAGCTTAAAAATGAATCAAACGGAAAATAAACAGGTAAAATCTATGGAAGAATCTAAAACAAAAGAGGAAGTTTGGCAAACCATTCAAGCCCTGAACAGAACATGGACGATTGAAGGCAAGGCAGACAAACTTAAAGATTATTTCCACAAGAACATGGTAGCCATAACCCCTACCGATCGTAACCGTCTTGAAGGAAGAGACGACTGCATAGCCGCCTGGAAAGCATTTGCAGAAGCAGCAAACATCCATTACTGGAAAGAAATTGATCCAAAAATTCAAATTTACGGTGACGGGAAATTTGCTGTAGTAACTTACTACTTCGATATGTCTTTTGATATGGGAGGTCAAACAATCAAAATGGGCGGGCGGGATATGTTTATGCTTGTCAAGGAAAAT